>NZ_CDRRQK010000012.1:0-84105 GCF_977044405.1 Dorea sp. | reverse complement strand
GTGATGATTTTTCTTCAGAATTTCTGATATTTCCTCTCAAAACAATTGCCCGCAATACATCCATCGCACCAATAATATTAGTTTTTCCTGCCGCATTCGGTCCATAAATAACCGAAGAACTTAACCCTTTTATCTCTTTTCCTTTTATTTTTGTCTTCATAAGACTATAATCTAATCCCTTTTGTTTTGGCGCAGCTACCATTGAAAAGCTTGCCTCTTCTACAAAAGATTTATAATTTTTTGTTTTAAATTCAAGAAGCATTTTATTACCTCCATTCTGCTTGTTTTTAACAAAATCATATTTATATTATAGTCTTATTGTATGATAGAGTCAATTTTTTATTCTTATTTTGCACCTTTTCTTCAAAATCATTTTATTTTTGTTAAGTCAAAGAATCTTTATATCATAGATTCCCTGACTCTCCACCGCTTGCCCTATCTTTCCCAATCCATCCTTCCTGTCACATTCAACATCTTTTCTTCTCGGAAACTAAGCATCTTTTCATTAGTTCCGCCGACAATGATATGATCCAGCAATTCTATCCCCAGTAGCTGTCCGCACTTCTGTAGCTTCCTCGTAACGATCATATCCTCTTTTGACGGTTTCACATTGCCACTGGGATGATTATGAAGTCCAATGATTGCAGAAGCATTTGCCAGAATACTGCTCTTAAAGACTTCTCTCGGAATTACCAACGAAGCATTGATTGTTCCAACACTAACCAGATTCATATTGATTACCTGTCCATTATTTTTCATATTCAGGATGCAAGATACTTCTCTGTCATATTGAGATAACTCCTTCGCCATCAATTCTACAACAGCCTGCGGATTATCCAATGTCTGCTCACTATAAAGAGATGGTTCTTTTACTAAACGGATATTCACAACTTCTAATTCATTCTCCATCCTTCTGATCTCCTTTTGGAAATTCCCCAACTCACTCCCCAACTTTTACCCAATTCCATGCATAAATAGCGATAATTTACGATAAGTCAAAATTTATTCCCCAACACGCAAAAAAACCTTGAATCATCCCATTTTCATAGGAAATTCAAGGTTTTTCGTTGATTTACATGATAATAATACGGTTCAAATTCTTATGCGAACTGTAAGATTATGCGTTCATCTGTGCTGCAACTTCAGCTGCGAAGTCTTCATTCTTCTTCTCAAGACCTTCTCCTGTCTCAAAACGAACAAACTTCTTAACTGTCATGTTAGCTCCGTTCTCTTTAGCTACCTTCTCTACGTATTTAGCTACTGTAAGGTCGCTGTCCTGAACGTATACCTGATCTAACAGGCAGATTTCTTTCATCTCTTTGTTGAGACGTCCGATGATCATCTTCTCGATGATATTATCTGGTTTGTTTGGATTCTCCTGTTTAGCCTGAGCAAGAAGAATCTCTTTTTCATGCTCTAAGAAAGAAGCATCTACTTCATCACGTGAAGTATATTTTGGAGACATAGCTGCAACCTGCATAGCTACGTTCTTCAGGCATGATCTGATTTCATCGTTAACAACGTCTGTCTCAGCTTCTACAAGAACACCGATACGTCCGCCGCCATGGATGTAAGATACTACACAACCATCAGTAACAACTTTCTCAAATCTTCTGATGCTGAGTTTTTCTCCAATTACAGAAATCTTCTCATTTAATGCATCCTGTACTGTCTTAGAAGCATCTTCGTTCCAAGCCTCAGCCATGAATCCTTCCATGTCTGTTGCTTCAGAAGCGATTGCCTGATTAACAACTGCTTTAACGAATCCCTGGAATTCGGCATTCTTAGCAACGAAGTCTGTCTCAGAGTTAACCTCTACGATAGCTGCTGTCTTGTCTTCTTTTACATCAGCCATAACAATACCTTCTGCTGCGATACGTCCGGCTTTTTTAACAGCCTTAGCTTCTCCGTTCTTTCTTAAGAACTCGATAGCTGCATCCATATCACCATTTGTCTCATTAAGAGCTTTCTTGCAGTCCATCATTCCTGCACCGGTCATTTCTCTTAATTCTTTTACCATCTTAGCTGTAACTGCCATGATCTTATCCTCCAATTATGTTTTTTAAGAATCTTATTCTTCTACTGCTTCTTCAGCTTCTTCAACATACTCTTCTTCGCCTGCAACACCCTGGTTAGCTTCTACTACAGCATCAGCCATCTTAGAAACGATCAGTTTTACAGCACGGATAGCATCGTCATTTCCAGGAATTACATAATCAAGTTCCTCTGGATCACAGTTAGTATCAGCGATACCGATAAGTGGAATTCCAAGAGTGTGTGCTTCCTGAACACAGATTCTTTCCTTCTTAGGATCTACGATAAAAATAGCATCTGGAAGTGTCTTCATGTCTTTGATTCCGCCAAGGTTCTTCTCAAGTTTATCCCATTCTTTCTTTAACTGGATAACTTCTTTCTTAGGCAGTACATCAAATGTTCCGTCTTCTGACATTCTTTCGATGTCTTTCAGACGAGCGATTCTGCTTTTGATTGTCTTGAAGTTTGTAAGCATTCCTCCAAGCCATCTTTCATTTACATAGTACATTCCGCAACGTTCAGCTTCTACTTTGATAGCATCCTGAGCCTGTTTCTTTGTACCTACGAAAAGAATTGTACCACCTTCTGCAGCGATATCAGCTACTGCCTGGTAAGCCTCATCTACTTTACCTACAGATTTCTGAAGGTCGATGATGTAGATACCATTTCTCTCTGTGTAGATATAAGGAGCCATCTTAGGGTTCCATCTTCTTGTCTGATGTCCAAAGTGAACACCTGCTTCTAAAAGTTGCTTCATTGAAATAACGCTCATGTTTTTTTCCTCCATTGGTTTTTTACTTCCGCATATGTTGTTATACGTCCCCGAAACCGTCCTGTTACCAGGCTTTGGCACCATCGGGACAAGCCTATGCGTGATTTTTTGCGACTTCTCTAGTTTAGCATACATACATAAGAAAAGCAAGTCCTTTTCCCTGAAACCCTGATAATAATTGTATTCAGAGGACATGTCACCGACTGCTTCTTTCGAAAAAAAAGGATTCAAAATCATTTCTGACTCTGAATCCTCTTATATTCTTCTATGTATTATCTACGAACGTAAATCATACCAGACTGTACTGGTCCGACTTTTACAACGTCTCCTGTATGTGGAGCGTGGATCATCTGACCATTTCCGATATAGATACCACAGTGGTTAGCTGTTGTTACAACATCTCCTGGCTGTGGGTTGCTTACTCTTGTCCATCCCATGAATGTTGTTGTTGTTCCGATACGTGTATAGCTTCCTGTCAGACAGTAACTTACGAATCCTGAACAGTCAAAACTATCCGGTCCACAAGCGCCCCATACATATGGTTTACCAAGCTGGCTGTATGCTCTGCTTACGATTGTGCTGCCGCTTGCATTTGATGTACTTGTTGATGTACTTGTGCCTGTTGACGGCTTACTTGTCGTTGTATTAGAGCTTGAACTGCTTGATGCAGGTCTGCTTGAGCTTGTGCTGCTTGATGCAGGTCTGCTTGCTGTTGTTGTACTGTTTGAGCTACTTGATGATGAGTTGCTTGTCGAATTACTCTTTGGAGCATTGCTGCTTGCTGCTGCAGCTGCCTGCTGTCTTGCGGCTTCCTCTTTTGCTGCTTTCTCAGCGGCTTCTTTTGCTGCTCTTTCGGCTGCTTCTCTGGCTGCTGCTTCTGCGGCTGCCTGAATCTCAGAATCAAGGTTTGCAACCTCTGCTGATTTTGAACTGATCAGATTGTTGAGGTTATCTCCCTGTTTTTCGTATTCAGCCTGTTTGCTTTCCAGTTCTTTCTGGTCTTTTTCCAGACTGTCTTTCAGATCTGAGATCTGCTGTTTTGTCTCTACATATTCCTGTAACTGTTTTCTGTCATAACTATGTACGTTCTGAACGTATTCTGCTTTACTAAGTAAGTCTGTGAAGTCATCGGATGCGATCAGTGTCTCAAATGCTGATTCATTTCCAGCTTCGTACATGTACTTGATACGTTTTTTCATAGCTGCGTACTGTTCTTTTTCTTTTTCCTGCGCAACTTCCAGATCGCTCTGAGCCTGTGTGATATTCTCACCTGTCTGGATCAGCTCCAGTTCCAGGTTATTAACTTTTCCCATCAAGCTTGTCAGCTGTGACTGTAAGGAACTTACTTCGCTCTGTTTTGCTGCTTTTTCTTTTTTCAAATCGTCAACTGACGGTGCCGCTAAAACAGGTGTAACGATCATTGAACTTGCTGCCACTGCTGTGATTAATCTGATTCCGTATTTATTCATATTCACTCTTCTTTCTTTTTATTTTTTGGTTTTATACTTCCCTCATTGCGGAATCCGTTTTCCGCATCTGCATGTCATTATAGCGCACATGAATGTAAATTGCAACATTTTTTAATATTTTTGTAACAATTAACAGGCCGGGACGTTTCGTCCCGGCCTGTTTCTTCTTATTTATAATATAATAATATGTCGAAATACTACGATATAAATACTTTTTTAAATAATCCCGTCACATTCCTACTGGACATGCATATTGCTGTATCCCATCAGACTGACATCCACTTCCTTCGCAGCTTCTCTTCCTTCACGGATTGCCCATACAACCAGTGACTGGCCTCTGTGCATATCTCCTGCTGTAAAGACATTTTTCACGTTCGTATCATGCTTTCCAGGAGTCGTCTTAACGTTCGTACGTTCATTTACTTCTACGCCAAATGCCTTTGTTACATAGTCCTGGCTGCCAAGGAATCCTGCTGCGATCAGTACCAGATCCACGTCTACAGTATACTCACTTCCAGCGACCTCGCTCATCATCATACGGCCCGTTTTTTCATTTTTCTTTGGCTCTAATTTGACGAGTACTGCTTTGCAGACATTTCCATTTTTATCTTTTTTAAACTCTTTTACGGTCGTCTGATAAACTCTAGGATCATGTCCAAATACTGCTGCAGCCTCCTGCTGTCCATAGTCTGTCTTGCAGACTCTCGGCCACTCCGGCCATGGGTTCATCTCTGTACGCTGATCCGGTGCCTTAGGCATCATCTCAAGCTGCAATACACTTTTTGCCCCATGACGCATAGAAGTTCCCACACAGTCATTTCCGGTATCTCCACCTCCGATGACCATGACATTCTTTCCTTTTGCGGAAATGTAACTTCCATCTTCCAGTTTGAATTCATATGTTCCGTCTTCATTCTGTTTTGCATGTTTCCAGAGTGCTTTTGTTGTGGACTTTAAGAAATCCACTGCAAAATGTATTCCTTTTGCATCTCTTCCGGGAACCTTAATGTCTCTTGGATTTGATGCCCCGCAGCAAAGTACTACACGGTCAAATTCTTTTAATAATGTAGAAGCCTTTTTATCTTTTCCGATATTACATCCTGTAACAAACTCGATTCCTTCTTCTTCCATGATAGCAATTTTTCTGTCAATAAACTGCTTTTCCAGTTTCATGTTCGGAATACCATAGCGGAGAAGTCCACCGATTTTATCTTCCCGTTCGAATACTGTTACGCTGTGACCTCTGCGGTTCAGCATATCAGCTGTTGCAAGCCCGGATGGTCCGGAACCTACAACTGCCACTTTCTTTCCTGTTCTTACTTTTACAGGTTTTGCTGCGGCATATCCTTTTTTATATGCATTTTCAATAATGCTGTATTCATTCGCCTTACTTGATACCGCATCTCCATTCAGTCCACAGGTACATGCAGCTTCACAGAGTGCCGGGCATACCCTTGATGTAAATTCCGGGAAGTTATTGGTCTTTTTCAGTCTGTAATACGCTTCTTCCCAGTTGCCATGAAAGATCAGATCATTCCACTCCGGTACCAGATTATGAAGTGGGCATCCGCTTGCCATTCCCATCAGCATCTGACCGGACTGGCAGAACGGTACACCACATGCCATGCATCTTGCACCCTGTAATTCCTGTTCTTCCTTAGAAAGCGGAGTATGAAATTCCCTGAAATGTCTGATTCTGTCTTTTGGATCTTCTGCCAGTTTGTCCTGTCTGTTATAATCCATAAATCCTGTTGCTTTTCCCACTGTTCTTACCTCCTATCTTCCTTCTTTGATCGCATAGAACGCTTCTGTCTTTGCCTGTTCGCTGCTCATACCCTGTTCTTCCATCTGAAGAATTGTGGTCAGCATCCGTTCATAATCAATCGGGATGATCTTTTTAAATTTCGGAAGGTATTCTGTGAAGCTGTCCAGAATCTTCTTTCCAAGCTCTGAGTTGGTACTTGCCACATGTTCTTCGATCATGCTCTTAAGTTCACCTACATCCATCTTGGTTGTGACATGCTCGATGTGCACCATCTCTTTATTCACTCTTGTATAGAGATCGCTTTCCATATCCAGTACATAAGCAACACCACCGCTCATACCGGCTGCAAAGTTCTTACCGGTTCCGCCAAGTACGACAACACGTCCACCTGTCATGTATTCACATCCGTGGTCTCCTACACCTTCAACAACAGCTGTTGCACCTGAGTTACGTACTGCAAAACGTTCTCCGGCCACACCATTGATGAATGCTTTACCACTGGTTGCTCCATACAGAGCTACGTTACCGATGATGATATTCTCTTCTGCTTTGTAGCGGATTCCCTTCGGAGGATATACAACCAGTTTTCCACCGGAAAGTCCTTTTCCAAAGTAATCGTTACTGTCACCTGTCAGTTCCAGTGTAAGACCTCTTGGAATAAATGCTCCAAACGACTGTCCGCCAGCGCCCTTACAATGTACTACGTAGCTGTCCTCGTCCAGTCCTTCCGGATATCTTCTGGTGATCTCTGATCCAAAGATCGTTCCAAATGTACGGTTTGTATTTGTTACATCTACTTCAATGCTTCTCTTCTGATTCTTTTCCAGTGATGGAAGGAGTTCTTTTACCAGTACCTTTTCATCCAGTGTTTTTTCAAGTTCAAAGTCATATACCTTCTTTGGATTGAAGGTCATCGGTGTCTTAGTTCCTTCATATGGATTGTTAAGAATCTGCTCCAGATTCAGCGTAGAAGCTCTTTCTGATGTTGGTACATCTTTTACTTTTAGAAGATCTGTTCTTCCTACTAATTCATCCAGTGTACGTACACCGAATTTTGCCATATATTCTCTCAGGTCCTGCGCGATGAACTTCATAAAGTTCACTACATATTCTGGTTTTCCACGGAATCTCTTTCTAAGTTCCGGATTCTGGGTTGCTACTCCGACCGGGCAGGTATCCAGATTACATACACGCATCATCACGCATCCCATGGTTACAAGCGGAGCTGTTGCGAATCCGAATTCTTCCGCTCCGAGGATTGCTGCAATCGCTACGTCACGTCCGCTCATTAGCTTACCGTCTGTCTCGATACGCACTCTTTCTCTTAATCCATTCTGTATCAGTGTCTGATGTGTCTCTGCAAGTCCAAGCTCCCAAGGAAGTCCTGCATTGTGGATAGAGCTTCTTGGTGCAGCTCCTGTTCCTCCGTCATATCCAGAGATCAAGATCAGACCGGCCCCGGCTTTTGCAACACCTGCCGCAACGGTTCCTACCCCTGCTTCTGATACCAGTTTTACTGTAATTCTTGCATCTTTATTGGCATTCTTACAGTCATAGATCAGCTGAGCAAGGTCCTCGATCGAATAGATATCATGATGAGGCGGTGGTGAGATCAGGCTGACTCCCGGTGTTGAATGACGGGTCTTGGCAATCCATGGATATACCTTTCCTCCCGGCAGATGTCCACCTTCTCCTGGTTTTGCTCCCTGTGCCATCTTAATCTGGATCTCCTGTGCGCTGACCAGATATCTGCTTGTTACACCAAAACGTCCGGAAGCAACCTGCTTGATTGCCGAGCAGCGGTTCGTGTCAAGACGTTCAATCTCTTCTCCACCTTCACCACTGTTTGACTTTCCATGTAATTGGTTCATTGCGATTGCCAGTGTCTCATGTGCCTCTTTTGAAATCGATCCATAAGACATCGCACCAGTTTTGAATCGTTTTACGATCTCATCAACACTTTCTACTTCCTCGATTGGAATTCCTTTCTTTGGATAGTTGAATTCCAACTGTCCACGTAAGTTGATATGTTCTCCTTCTGCATTGACCATATCTGTATATTGTTTGAACATACCGTAGTCTCCACGTTTTGTGGATTCCTGTAACATATGTATCGTCTGCGGATTGTAAAGATGTCTTTCTCCACCGCTCTTTAACTTATGCTGCCCTACACTGTTAAGTGTCATATCCACTTCCAGGCCAAGCGGATCAAATGCCTGCGAATGGCGTGCAATATAATCAGCTGCGATTTCTTCGATTCCGATACCTCCAATACGGCTTACGGTATCTGTAAAGTATTTATCGATAAATTCCTGTTTCAGTCCGATTGCTTCGAAGATCTTAGCACCCTGATAAGACTGAATCGTAGAAATACCCATCTTAGATGCAATCTTAACAATTCCGCTAAGTACTGCATTATTATAATCATCAACTGCTGCATAGTAGTCTTTCTGAAGCATATCTGTATCAATCAGCTGCTTAATTGACTCATGTGCAAGGTATGGGTTGATTGCACAGGCTCCGTATCCGATCAGTGTTGCAAAGTGATGTACTTCTCTTGGCTCTCCTGTCTCCAGAACGATTCCTACGGATGTACGCTTTTTCGTACGTACCAGGTGCTGCTGCAGTCCTGACAGAACCAGAAGTGACGGCATAGCCACATGGTATTCATCCACACCACGGTCTGAAAGGATCAGAATATTTGCCCCTTCACGGATAGCTCTGTCTACTTCGATGAACAGATAATCAATTGCTTTTTCAAGGCTTGAGTTCTTATAGTAAATGGTTGGAATCTCTGCAACCTTAAATCCATCTTCTTTCATATTTTTAATTTTAAGAAGATCTGTCTCTGTAAGGATCGGGTTATGTACCTTTAACATCTTACAGTTCTCTGCTTTTTCTTCCAGGAGGTTTCCGTCTTCTCCGATATATACCGTTGTTGATGTTACAACTTTTTCTCTGATGGCATCGATCGGAGGATTGGTTACCTGTGCAAAACGCTGTTTGAAATATCCGAACAGATTCTGATGCATATCAGACAATACCGCAAGTGGTGCATCGATACCCATGGCTGCAGTTCCTTCTGCTCCATTTTTGGCCATGTTCAGGATGGATGTCTTCACTTCTTCATAAGAATATCCAAATGCTTTCTGAAGTCTTCTGCACTCTTCTGCTGTATAAGTCGGTACTTTCTGATTCGGAATCTTCAGATCTTTCAGTTCGATCAGGTTGTTATCCAGCCATTCACCATACGGCTGTCTGCTTGCATAGGTCTCTTTTAATTCTTCATCATCAATAACTTTTCCCTTCTTGATATCGACCAGAAGCATCTTACCTGGATGAAGTCTTTCTTTTACTACGATCTTCTCCGGCGGGATATCCAATACACCAACCTCAGAAGAAAGGATCAGTGTATCATCATCTGTAATATAATATCTGGAAGGGCGGAGTCCGTTTCTGTCAAGTACGGCACCCATACAGTCACCGTCACTGAACAGAATGGATGCAGGTCCGTCCCAAGGTTCCATCATGGTTGCATAATACTGGTAAAAATCCTTCTTTTTCTGTGAAAGGTTTCTGTTATTTGCCCATGGCTCCGGAATTGCGATCATGACTGCCAGTGGAAGATCCATACCACTCATAACCATGAATTCAATTGCATTATCAAGCATTGCTGAATCTGATCCGCTGCTGTTGATTGCCGGAAGTACTTCATGAAGCTTACCCTTCATGCATTCAGATTCCATATTTTCTTCTCTGGCACGCATCTTATCTGTGTTACCACGGATGGTGTTAATCTCGCCGTTATGTACGATAAAGCGGTTCGGATGTGCTCTTTCCCAGCTAGGATTTGTATTCGTACTGAATCGTGAATGCACCAGCGCAATCGCTGATTCATAATCCGGGTCCTGAAGATCTGAGAAGAACAGTCTTAACTGGTCTACCAGGAACATACCCTTATAAGCAATCGTACGACTGGAAAGAGATGCTACGTATGTATCATCTGCGCTCTGTTCAAATACACGTCTTACGATATAAAGCTTACGGTCAAAATCAATTCCCTGTTCTGTCTTTTTCGGTCTTTCAATGAATCCCTGCATGATACAAGGCATACACTCTACCGCTCTGCTTCCGAGAACCTCTGCTTTTACCGGGACCTCTCTCCAGCCAAGGAAATTCATCCCTTCTTTTTTGACAATTACTTCAAAAATTTTCTTTGCCTGATTTCTCTTCAGTTCATCCTGCGGGAAGAAAAACATTCCCACTCCATAATCTCTTTCTGAACGCAAAAAGATGCCGAGAGGTTTACAGACTTTGGAGAAGAATTTGTGAGAAACTTGTAATAAGATTCCAACTCCATCACCTGTCTTACCTTCGGCATCCTTGCCAGCTCTATGTTCAAGATGTTCAACAATTTTCAATGCGTTCGCCACTGTGTCGTGACTTTTGTGTCCTTTGATATTTACAATCGCACCGATTCCACAGTTATCATGTTCAAACTCGGAACGGTACAGCCCATTCTGCTGGACTACGTTTCCTTCTTTCATATACCTGTTCCTTTCTTTTTTTATTTTTTCCTACTATACCACAAGGTTTTACCTTTGTAAAGAAGAAATATTCCGTAAATTGTCAGATTATTAGTTAATTTATCATTTTGAATAAAAAAATCTGGCAATTTACATTGCCAGATTCTCTTTATCATTCTTTTTCTGTGGTTTTTCTTCGATTCCACGTATCATTACGAACATGGTCGATGCAATTGTTGCACACGCAACCGTAATGACTCCGATCCGGATCTTGTCTTTCATCAGCCAGCTGTAGAGTCCGAACTCCGTGGCCAGAACTGACAACAGATTCATCGCCATATGTGCAGCAACTGGTGCTTTTAGCGAGCCATATTTTTCATAGACATATGCAAGCATCATTCCTAATATAAACCCATAGATCATCTGTACCAGATTTATATGCAGGATTCCAAATACAAGTGACGAATATAACATTGCATATACAAATGTCGTACTGGATTCCAGACGTTTAAAAAACAATCCACGGAATACGTATTCTTCACTGATCGGAACCAGCACTGCCAGACACAGAATCTGTAAGAAAAGCGGTGCTGAATACATCGCATTCATCGTCTGTTCGTAGCTTGCATCCACACTTGACAGATTACCAATAATAATCAGATTATTCAGTCCCAGACTAAGTGCCAGTGCCATCACTATGACTGCCGGATATTTCCAAAGTGGTGCTTTTTTATTCGGTATAATTCCAGCCTCTTTTTCTTTCTTTCTATCTTTGTGAAACAGAATTGCCATTACAGGAATCGTCACCAGCGCTGTGACACCTTCTACAAGCGTTGTGCAGCTGATATATTTTTTTAATATCTTTTCATAAAATGCCATCATCTTATTCTGATCTGACATCAGTGCTTCCAATGCTTCCGGTGTCTGATAATGTGATCCCATATATGCCATCATCAAAGCGGCCATGGCTATCATTCCTACTCCAATTCCAATCCCCCATTTTATCAGGATCGGTCCCCACAGTCTCCAGAAACGTCTTCCCGGTGTCTCCGGCATCTGCTTCGGTCTGGAATCCGGCTGATTCTGCCTGTTCTGCCATTCTTCCATAGTTATCCTCGCTTTCATTTGTAACTTTTATATACGCATCTTTATATACGTAATTTCATATACCTATCTATTCTACTTCCATGTCCTGGAAGTTGCAATAAAAAAACTATAAACTTTTCACCTCAGAAAAGTTTATAGTTTTACGCTTATAGTTTTACAGGCGGTAATTCTCCATGTTGCAGAAATCATTTACCGCCAGCATCTCTATGTGGCACACCTTTTTTATTACAGTTTAATCTTCACAACATCCACATCCAGATTCCACAGGAATTTATCCAGGTCCTTGAATGAAAGAAATACTGTTGCGGTATTCTCCAGCGGATGGATACCCATACTTTTACATCTGCTTAAGTTCTTATCAATAAAGAATTCCACTGCATGATCTGTATCGTTCATCAGTGCAAATGGTGTCACACTTCCCTGTTTTACTCCCAGATACTTTTCCAGACGTTCTTCCGAGGCAAAGCTTAAATTTCCTGCTCCAAGCTGTCTTCCAAGTGTTTTTAAGTCTACCTTTGTCTTTTCATCAGCCGTAATCAGAAAATGTCTTTTTCCCTTTGGATCCCTTAAGAACAGGTTCTTACACAGTGTACCCTTTTCCGGGAGTCCCAGTCTGTCCATATCCTCCATGGTATGCACGGGCTCGTGTTCTACCACCTCATACTTAATTCCCATCTTTTTTAATGCGTCATACACACGCTGTTTCTGGTCTTCCATACTGTAAACCCCTTTCTAATTCGGATAATGTACTACGATATTCGCAGTCACCATGCCTTTTCCTGTATTCTTATAAATATAATCATCAAAAGCATTATAAGATGCTGCATCTCCTGCTTTAAGAACATATTCCCGGTCCTTAAAGGTCAGCGTCAGCTCCCCTTCATACACCGTGATAAATTCTCTGGTCCCTGTCATCTGCCTGTTCGCCTGCATCATGCCGCCCTCATCAAACTCCAGATCAAAAATTTCAAAATCCTGTCCTTCCCTAAAGCTGAATACCGGATAAAGACGGTATCTCCCGTCATCCCCGCTCAGAGGCTCTACTTCTTTTTTTCCTGTTTTGAAAAATGGCTGCGGCTTATCTACGGTAAATGCCGTCACCGGAACTTTCAGTCCAAGTGCCAGCTTATACACAGTAGATATCGTAGGATTTACTTCTCCTCTTTCCAGCTGGCTTAACATACTTTTGCTGATTGTTGTAAGGGATGACACCTGCTCCAGACTCAGTCCTTTTCCTTTCCGGATTTCCTTCAAATTCTCTGCGATCAACTGGTTCAACCGATCCATATGCGTCCCTCACCTTCTCAAAATTCCTGTATATAGAATTTTTATCTATTATATTGCATAAATTTTCAAAAGTAAAGAGAATTCGATCAAATACGTATATTTGCATGTCCTAACAGCTCATCTACAACAGACTCATACCGGTCTAATTTCTCCGCTTTTCTTATCTTTTTCAGCAGTTTTTCCTGATCCGGGAATAACATTCCAAGATAACACCAGAGTTCTTTCATTTTGAATAAAACATTTTTATCCCCGCAGCTTACCTCCTGGTAATCTTCGTAGATCTGGTCATGAAATGCTCTTAACTTTCTTGCATCCACCCGGTCTTCCCCCGATCCGATCAGCTCAGTCAGCTCCGGATTTCTTAAGATTCCTCTTCCAAGCATAACGCAGGACAATCCTGTGAATCTTTCCTTTATCTTATTCATATCTTCTACAGTATAGATATCTCCATTATAGCAAAGCGGACACCGGCACTCCCTCATCGCATCTTCGAATGCATCAAGATCCGGCTTTCCTTTGTAAAACTGCTGTTGGATCCTTGGGTGGACGATCAGCTCTTCTAACGGATACTGGTTATAAATTTCAAGAAGCTTTCCCCATTCATCTGCTCCGTATTTTCCGATTCTTGTTTTTACCGAGATCTTTATATCTGCTTTTGTATATATTTCATCCAGAAAACGATCCAGTTCATCTGTGTAATATAAGAATCCAGATCCACGTCCTTTTGAAACGACCGTTTTCGACGGACATCCAAGATTCAGATTCACTTCCCCGTAACCGTAAGCTTTTAATTTTTCAACTGTATTCAAAAATCCTTCGGCATCATTTGCCAGAATCTGCGGCACCAGATACATTCCCTGATTATGTTCCGGCAGGATATCATTCTTTTCCCGTGTGTTAAAGTCTTTTTTGGTATGGGGTACCAGAAACGGCGTAAAGTACTTATCCATCGCACGGTAATGTGCATGATATGCCCTTCTGTATATATATGTTGTAATTCCCTCAAGCGGTGCAAGATAATATTTCACCTGCAGTTCCTCCTGTTTTTATATGTATATTTTAGTTCTGATCTTTTTCAGGCTTCGCTTTGACGTTATGTTCATCTTTGTCAATCCCACACACAGTCAGTATCTGGTCTTTTACCTGAAAATGGATCTCGTAACCGGCATAACTCATTCCATATATACGCTCCGGATCCGTCTGATACGATGGTCGCGGATCTTCTGCGAGAATCTCCCGGATACATTTTCTTTGGTCTTTTGGAAGCTTTTCCAGAAGGTTCTCCGGGATCATAACTTCCAGTGCATAATTTTTTACCCGGTCAGCGAACCCGCCTTTTGCATCCTCCACGATATCTGCATAAGGAAGATATGGCTTGATATCAAAGACCGGAGTACCATCCATCAGATCTGCCCCTTCTACTAGAAGTACCGTTCCAAGTTTTGCATCTTTTTCTATTCCTGCCAGTTTTACACAGGACAGCCCTACCGGATTGGGCCGGAATGGTGATCTGGTTGCGAACACTCCGCAGCGCATATTTCCTCCCAGTCTTGGCGGGCGTACTGTCGGACTCCATGTCTCTTTGACTGCCTCTGAAAATTCCCAAAGCAGCCAGATATGAGAATACTCTTCCAGTCCACGAAGCGCCTCTTCTTTTCTGTATTCCGGTTCAAATACAATTATTCCTTTTGTACACGCAAGACGTGGCTGTCTTGGAATCCCGAATTTTTCCGGAAAATCCGTCCTGATTCTTGCGATATAGTGAAGCATACGTCCATTTTCATTATTCAAAATATACCCTCTCCCTGTCCGGATGCTCTCCCGACCAGCCTGCCTGCGGCATGGTCTCCAGACGGTACATATCTTCTTTTTCTATTTCAAACGAGAACAGATCCTGATTCTGAATCATACGTTCCATAGACGAAGACTTCGGAAGTGGTATGATTCCTCTCTGCACAGAATATCTGAGACAGATCTGGGCTGGTGATACATGGTATTTTTCCGCAAGTTCCACTACCAGTTCTTCTTTCAGGACCCTCTGTCTTCCGATCGGACTCCATGCCTGGACGCGGATATCATGTTCTTCACAATATCTCACAGCTGCTTCCTGTGAATATCCCGGATGGATCTCCAGCTGGTTAACTGCCGGTTTTATTTTGCAGTGTTCCAGAATATTTTCAATGTGATGCGGCAGGAAATTGCTAAGTCCGATTGCTTTTATCTTACCTTCTTCATATAATTCTTCCATCGCTCTCCAGCAGTCCAGATCCAGTCTCTTCCAGTCTTTGTAATCCGGTGCTGGAAGCGGCCAGTGGATCAGATACAGATCTACATAATCTGTCTGCAGATTCCGAAGTGTCTCTGCAAATGCTTTTTTTGTCTCTTCATAGCCCATATCATCTTTCCAGAGCTTGGATGCAATAAAAAACTCTTCCCTTGGGATCCCGCTTTCTTTGATTGCCTCGGCCAGATACTCTTCTGTGTGATAAAATGCAGCAGTATCAAAATACCGGTAGCCTGCTTCAATTGCAGTGCGTATGATCTCTGCACTTTTTCCATCTGCCGCTTTATAGGTTCCATAGGCAACACATGGAATCTTTACTCCGTTATTCAATGTATAGCAATCATTGATATCCTTTATCTTATTTTCCATTATTGTTCTCCTCCTCGTTTCTGTCTTTTATCGTTGTCCTTCGCTTTTTTGTTTTATTTTATCTTTTATCAAAACTGTATAAAATTATGTAAGATTTTGGGCTGCTTCTTCTATATATCCCGCAGACACTCTTTTAATCTTGCGATCTCTTCTTTGTGTCCCGTATCATCCAATGGTGTCTCCAGGTAGAACGGAAGGTTCTTTAATTTTGGATGACGCATCACATTCAGAAGTGCTTCCAGACCGATCTCGCCTTCACCTGTCACTGCATGTCTGTCTTTTCTTGAACCAAATGGCATCAGACTGTCATTTAAATGAACTGCTTTTAACAGATCAAGTCCCAGAACCTGATCGAATTCTTCAAGCACACCATCAAGATCATGCACGATATCATACCCTGCCGCAAACACATGACAGGTATCCAGGCAAATGCCGATCTTCTCCGGATGTTTCACACCATCCCGGATTGTTTTCAGCTGTTCAAAACGGTATCCGATCTCCGTCCCTTTTCCACTCATGGTTTCCAGTAATACAGTAATCCGTTCCGATCCTGTAATGGCCTGATCGATTCCCCGTATTATATTCTGTATGCCGGCTTCTTCTCCAATGCCGGTATGGCTTCCCGGATGAAATACCAGATTTTCTATATTCAGATCATCCATCCGCTTTATGTCTTCTCTTATCACCGCACAGGCAAATTCATACGTCTTTTCCGTCGCACTTGCCAGATTCATTGTGTATGGTGCATGTGCCAGTAACGGACCAAAAGCATAATCTTTCCGTGTCTTTTCAAATCTGGCTTTTTCTTCTTCGGTATAATTTTTATAACTGGATCCCCGCGGGTTTCTGCTGAAGATCTGCATGGTATTGGCATTCATCTTCACCACATTCTCTGCCGTCTTTGCAATCCCCCCTGCGATGGACATATGTGTTCCTATCGTATACATCATTTTCCTCCAAACAAAGCTCCTGCCACTGGCAGTTTTTGTATACTCAGGCATACAGAGGACCTGTCACTGACAGCTCTTCCCTGCATACTCAGGTATTAAAAATGAGCGTTTATAAACCGGCCTTTTCACGGCCTGTTTACTAACGCTCATTATAACATGTATTTTCTTCTAACAAAAGAAGCTTATTCCAATAAAAGAATCTCCTTCTCCGGAAGCTGCAGGTAATCCGGAACACCATATGTTTCCAGATCATTCCACAATGTTTTCTGTACATACCAGCAGATATCATCACTATCTTCTTTTGTAGCTTTCAGGAAATATTTCCATTCAAATGGGAATTCAGCTTTTCCCTTTACCTGTACCGGAATGCAGTTTTCCTTTCTTTCACCCCACACAGGCACGAATTCATGTGCACGCACACCGATATGTGTCACATCCGGACTTATCTTCTGCTGCAGTACAAGCTCTACGCCCCAGTCTGCAATTTCAAGCCGGTGTTCATCAATCCGTTTTGCCAGAACAATGTTCTTACAGCCGGTAAGTCTTGCAGCTTCTACTTTCTCTGGCTTAACAAAAATCTCCTTAGTATCACCATAACAGATTTGTTTTCCGTCATCAATAACCAGAAGTTCTTCGCTGAACCGGTAGATCTCATCTCTACTGTGAGATACCAGAATTACGGTTCCATCATAATCACTTAAAAGCTCCATCATCTCCTGCTGAAGCCGGTCTTTTAAGAACACATCAAGAGCCGAGAATGGTTCATCCAGAAGGATGACTGTCGGTTCATATGCCATGATCCTTGCCAGTGCGACTCTTTGCTGCTGGCCTCCGGACAATTCTCTTGGCAGTCTTTTTTCCAATCCTTCCAGACGGAATCGGTGGATCATCTTTTCTACCTGCTCCTGTTTTTTCTTTTTTGCATCTGCAGATCCTGTCAGCAAAAACTTTTTTCTGCCACTTTGACGGTCCAAAAGTCCGGCTCCTACATTCTGCTCTACCGTCATAGTCGGGAACAATGCGTAGTTCTGGAACATATATCCTACATTTCTCTTCTGTGGTTTCAGGCAGATTCTGGAATCAGAATCATAGAGCACATGATCAGCAATCTGGATATGTCCCTGATCCGGATGTTCTATTCCTGCAATACTTTTTAAAGTCAGGCTCTTTCCGCTTCCCGATGCTCCGAGTATGCCAATTCTTTTTTTCGTTGATTTCCAGTGTACATCCAGCTTATAATCTCCTAGCTTTTTATGTATCTCTACCTCCATCGACATCCGTTATTTCCTCCTACCATCTCCGGATATTCTTCATATTGTGTCCTGTAACCAGGTTCATAAGGAATATCAGTACAAACGCAACCAGCATAATGATCACAACCCAGATTCCGGCAGTCATATAATCACCATCCTGGATAACCATCGCAATCCTCTGGGAAATGGTTCCGGTCTTCCCCGGAATATTGCCAGCCAGCATCGAAGTGGCTCCGTATTCTCCCAGTGCCCTTGCAAATGTAAGGATCGTTCCTGCTACAAGTCCCGGACCTGCAGATGGCACAGCAACTTTCCAGAAAATTTTGTATTCCGGCATTCCAAGCGTTCTTGCCGCATGGATCAGATTCACATCAATCTGTTCAAAGGCTGCTCTTGCATTCCGGTACATAAGCGGAAATGCGATCACTGTCGCTGCTATAATACAGCCCACCCATGTCTGTACAACCTTGATTCCGAATTCCTGATATAAAAAGACTCCAAACGGACGTCTCCGGCTAAACAAAAGAAGCAGGAAGAAGCCTGCTGCCGTTGGCGGCAGCACCATCGGCAAGGTCAGAATCCCGTCTGCAACCGCTTTTACTTTTGGCCCTGCTTTGATTACTTTTCGCGCCGCAAAAAGCCCGA
Source organism: Dorea sp. (assembly GCF_977044405.1). Classification (NCBI taxonomy): domain Bacteria; kingdom Bacillati; phylum Bacillota; class Clostridia; order Lachnospirales; family Lachnospiraceae; genus Dorea; species Dorea sp. Next base: position 65,644 of record NZ_CDRRQK010000012.1, on the reverse strand, counting down.
GAAAAAAAGAAAATACCGTTGCAACAATTCCAGTTTTCAATGATACAAACAACGGACTGTAGTCCAGCTGTTTTAATATATCCACCACTGCTTCCACGTCATTTCCTCCCTGATGATAAAAATCCTTTTATCTTTCTACATTTGTATCAAAATAATATGCATCAAAGACTTTCTTTGCATTGTCAGACAATACGAACTTATAGAAGTCTTTTGCAGCTTCTGTCTGTGCATCGTCTGCTTCATCATTTTGTACCTGACAGATTGGATAGATTACATCACCTGTCAGATCATAGCTTACAACCTGAAGGATATCCAGTTTGTCTTCGTATCCATAAGTATCTGAATAATATGTTGTTCCAACTTCGCAGGATCCTTCTACTACAGCTGTCAGTACCTTACTTACATTATCTTCTTCACTGATCTCTACTCCACCGAGTGCATCGGATACCTGCCGGGTTGTAATGGCATCTACTTCACCATCGGCTTTTAATGATCCAAGGTTAACGAGTGCCTGTCTTGTATATTTTCCAACCGGAACACTTCCACCTGCAAGTGCAATACTCTTTGCGTCCTGTAAGTTTTCAAGTCCTGTTACTTTTGTTCCACTGTCTTTTAAAGAGATTACTACAACCTGGTTATTCAGCACGTTGGCTCTTGTTCCGTCTACTACCAGTCCGTCAGCCTCTAACTGATCCATCTGTTTCTGTGCTGCTGAAAAGAAGAGGTCACATTCATATCCTTCTTCAATCTGTGTCAGAAGAGTTCCAGAACTATCTGCATTAAATGTAATCTTAACTTCCGGATGATCTTCGTTATATTCTTTTGCAAGCTCTGTCATTACTGTATTAAGACTTGCTGCGATGAACACCTGGATCTCTGTCTCTTTTTTTGAGCTTTCCTTCTTATCGCTTGTGTCTGTCGTCTCAGTTTTTTTGTTTCCTCCGCATGCTGCCAGCGAAACTACCATTACTCCTGCAAGGAGGACAGATGCAATTCTTTTTACCATCTGGTTCTTCATACTGCTTTTTCTTCCTTTCTTTTGTATGATTATTTCCTGCCACATTCTCTTACATTGCCCCTAAGGACATCCAGTCCATGAGGAAGTAACGGAAGAATGTATTCCAGTGCTTCCTTCACTGCTTTGGGACTTCCCGGAAGATTGATGATCAGTGTCTTCTTACGAAGTCCTGATACTGCCCTGCTGAACATGGCGCGTTCTGTGATCGTCATAGAATAATTACGGATCGCATCTGCAATTCCATTTGCCATACGGTCGCAGACGGCTACCGTTGCCTCCGGGGTCACATCTCTTGGTGCGAATCCTGTCCCTCCTGTTGTCAGGACAAGATCTATCTGTCTTTGATCCGCCAGACGGATCAGCTGCTTTTTCAGTCCTTCTTCTCCGTCCGGGAGAAGAAGGGTCTCTTTTATATCATAATCTATGTTATATTTTTCTTTGCTTTCTTTTAAAATGTGCGCAATTGCCGGTCCGCTCAGGTCTTCTCTTTCACCTTTAAAAGCCTTATCACTGAGCGTGATCACCGCCACACTGTATGGACGGTCTTTTTGCGGCATCGTTATGTACACCGGGTCATTGACCTTTATCAGTCCGCCTTCTAATACTTCTGCAAATATTCCTTCTCTTGGCATAATGCAGTCACCCATGCGCTGATAGATGGCGCAGTGGCTGTGGCATTCTTTTCCGATCTGCGTCACCTTAAGTTTTACTTCCGATCCGATCGTAATCTGTGAATCCACCGGAACATTCCTAAGATCGAATCCTTCCACGATCAGATTCTCGCCAAATGCGCCAAAGTCCACATCCGCTCCCTGTTCTTTGAATGCTTCTATCTTTTCAACTCCAAGAAGGCTGATCTGTCTGTGCCATTTTCCGCCATGTGCATCTCCCTCGATTCCCCAGTCCGGCTGAATCTTTGCACTTTCTACCGGATATTTTTCCGTGCCTCTTTTTTCACTGATACAGATTCCTCTGATCATTCCTTTTTTTTGTTCCATCTGGTGTCTCTCATCCTCCAATCTGTACCATCTGATGTTCTTCAGTAACAGCACCCGGCTCTTCGAAGCAATGTGCTTCCGGTTTCTTCCTGACAGCTTCCGTTAACTGTTCTTTGACAAGTTCGTAATTACCACTTCTTAACAGATCCCTGAGTGGATATACATCTGCATAACACAGACACGGCTTTATATCACCGGTTGCCGTCATCCGGATCCGGTTACATTCCCGGCAGAATTTCCCGTGCATCGCACTGATGAATCCTATACTGCCGGAAAATCCCGGAATCTGATAATATACCGCCGGCCCGTTCCCATGCGTTCTTTCGTCTCTTTTTATCTCTGGATAGATCTTCCGTATCTCGCTTAACACCCTGTCATTGGATACTCCGTGTCTCTTTTTTCCATAACCAATCGGCATAAGCTCTATAAACCGGACATCTACAGCTGTCTCTTTTGACAGATCAAGCAGACCTTTTATATCTTCTTTGCAGACTTCTCCCTCTGGGTTATCTTCCTGTAACACAGCATTGACTTTCGTTCTGATTCCACTGTCTGCCGACTTATGAACCGCCTCTATGACCCTGTCGCATGCATCCATACCTGTAATCGCTTGATATCTTATAGAGTTACAGGTATCCAGGCTGATATTAATCCCGTCAGTTCCTGCTTTCTTTAATGATTCCAGATATTCTGTCAAAAGCACACCATTCGTCGTAAGCGTCACCTGCTCGATTCCCGGTACTTTCTTTAATCTGCGTATCAGATCTGTACAGCCTTTTCTCACAAGCGGCTCTCCTCCGGTAATTTTTAACTTTTTGATTCCAAGCTCTGCTGCTATCTGACAAATGTGCTCAATCTCTTCATAGGTCAGTATCTCCGACATAGGGATCTGTCTGATCCCATCCGGCATACAGTATCTGCATCTTAAATTACAACGGTCCGTAACCGATATCCGCATATAATCAATCAGCCGGCCTTTTCCATCAATCATCGGATTCCTCCACATTAGCTTTCCAAAGTCCGCTTTTTCCGCCGGATTTCTCCAGAAGGCAGATCCGGTTCATTACCATCTTCTTATCTACCGCTTTACACATATCATAGATTGTAAGAAGTGCGACCTGAACTCCGGTAAGTGCTTCCATCTCTACCCCTGTCTTTCCGACCGTCTTCGCCGTACATCTTGCTTCGATCTCGCATGTCTCATCTATATATTCAAATTCTATGGTCACTTTCGTTAAATTCAGAATGTGACATAAAGGAATCAGCTCCGATGTCTTCTTTGCTCCCATAATTCCCGCAATTCTGGCAGTTCCAAGTACATCACCCTTTTTCATACCGCCAGACTTTACTTTTTCAAAGCACTCCTTTGACATACGGATTCTTCCCATCGCTGTTGCTTCTCTTACCGTATCTTTTTTTTCACTGACATCTACCATCACGGCATGTCCCTGTTCATTAAAATGCGTAAACTCTCCCATCTACGCCTCCTTACCAAACGGGCAGACCGGATAATGGCATTCTTTACATCCAAGGCAGAGTCCTCCGTGTCCCATCTGGATAATATCTCTGCGTTCTATCTCTACGCCTGCTGCAACCCTTGGAAGTATCAGATCGAAAACAGTTGCTTTTGCATACATCACACATCCCGGAAGACCGACAATCGGTGTTCCATCTTCAAAATACCCAAGACACAACATTGCTCCCGGAAGTGTCGGTGCCCCATAAGTTACGATTCTGGCACCGGACGCCTTGATTGCTCCCGGCGTCTTATCATCCGGATCCACGCTCATTCCACCGGTACAGATAATAAGATCAACACCTGCCGATCTCATATCTGCAATTGCCTGTGTGATCATCTGCATATCATCGCTGCACAGCACATGCTGTGTCATCTGGATTCCATATGCCTCCAGCTTCTTCTCAACTACCGGAGTGAACTGATCTTTAATCAGCCCTTTATACACCTCACTGCCTGTTGTGATAACCCCGGCTGTTTTTAATTTCCACGGTGTCACTTTTAATAATGGCTCCGTTCCCGCTGCTTTTTCAGCTTCCTCTAACTTCTTTTCATCAATGATCAGTGGAATCACCCGCATTCCTGCAAGCTTATCGCCTTTTTTTACCGCAGTATTCGTATGCCTTGTTGCAATCATGATCTCATCTACACTGTTGACGTCATATAACCGTTTAACGTCCACCTGGAATAAGCCGTCTGTATCAGCGATCAGCTCAATCTTTCCTTCTTTCACACCGGATGGATGCATATGCTCATTCTGCGTAATTCCCCGAAGCCTCTCTGCTCCTTCATCTTCATGAAGCATTCCTTCTGTCTTCTCCCACACATACAGATGCTCCTTCCCGATTGATAACAGCACAGGTATGTCTTCTTCTGTTACGATATGTCCTTTCCGGAATCTGGCATCCTTGGTTACACCTGGAATGATCTGCGTCATATCATGGCACAGTACATGTCCTACCGCGTCCTCTGTTTTAATTAATTTCATAATCTTTCCCGCCTTGATTTCCAACGTATTTAACATGGATATTATAATCATACTTCTTTTTTCTGTAAAGAAATATCCCCTGTTTTTTACAGATTTTTATCTTTCAGCTCTGGAAATGCAATAACCGGCGGCTGATCTTCTATATGATCACCAATGTGTTTTTCCATCCATACCATGTTATACCACCGGTGGAATTTGTATCCGCATTGTCTGAACTCTCCCACCATCCGGTATCCCAGATGTGCATGATAATGAACACTTGCGTTGGTCAGATATTCATCCTCGGTTTCTGTACATGCAATACACGCATTCAGATTCAATATGTTCTGCTTCTTTAAAATTTTCTCCAGCGTCTCGTATAACTTCTTTCCGATTCCCATGCCCTTTTTATTCTGGTCTACATAAATAGAAGTCTCGACCGCCCAGTCATATGCCGCTCTTTCATGAAACGGGCTTACATATGCATATCCATATATGGTTCCTTCTACCTCTGCCACAAGGTAAGGATATCTCTTCAGAGTATTATAGATACGATCCCGGAATTCTTCTACGGATGGGACTTCATATTCAAATGTAATGGCTGTATTTTTTACATATGGAGCATAGATTTCAAGTAGTTTTTCTGCATCTGTTTCTGTTGCTGTCCGTATCTGGATTTTATTTTCTTTTGTCATTATTCTCCACTCTCGTTTTCTATTTCTGCTCTTTATCTTGTATATAGTTTTCTTATGATTAAAAGCGTAATTACCATTCCATTTTGCCGGAATGATAATTACGCTTTGTCTTTTTATTATCCCTGGTTCTGTGCTGCAACCAGATGTGTTGCCCCGTATTTTTCACGGAGTTTTGGTTTTTCAATTTTACCCGTAGGATTACGCGGAACATCCGCAAATATAATCTTACGTGGTCTCTTGTATCTTGGAAGCTTTTTACAGAATTCCTGTATATCTTCTTCTGTACATTCTACCCCCGGCTTAAGCTCAATAATTGCAGCTGAGATTTCTCCCAGTCTGTGATCTGCAAGACCGATAACTGCGACGTCCAGAATTGCATCATTGGTACGCAGGAAATCTTCGATCTGTACCGGATAGATATTCTCACCACCACTGATGATAACGTCTTTCTTACGGTCAACCAGGAAGATAAATCCATCTTCATCTTCCATCGCCATATCTCCAGTATAGAGCCATCCATCATGCAGGACTTCGGCTGTTGCCTTCGGATCTCTGTAGTAACAGGTCATAACACCAGGTCCCTTTACCGCAAGTTCTCCTGTCTCTCCTTGTTTTACTGTCTCGCCCTGTTCGTCGATAATCTTTGCTTCCCAGCCATATCCGGCTTTTCCGATTGCTCCGACTTTATCGATATTATCCACGCCAAGATGTACGCATCCAGGTCCGATGGATTCACTCAGACCATAGTTTGTATCGTATTTATGATTTGGGAAGTACTCTTTCCAGTGCTTGATCAGACTTGGTGGTACCGGCTGTGCTCCAATATGCATCAGTCTCCACTGATCCAGATCATAATCTGCAATGTCCACTTCTTTATTATCAAGCGCAAGCAGAAGATCCTGTGCCCACGGCACCAGTAACCATACGATTGTACAATGTTCTTCTGATACTGCCTGTAAGATTGTCTTTGGACTTGTTCCCTTTAATAAAACTGCTTTTCCACCCGTCAGAAGACTTCCGAACCAGTGCATCTTTGCCCCGGTATGATATAACGGAGGGATGCATAAGAAAACATCGTCTTTTGTCTGTCCATGATGGTTTTGTTCTGCTTTTGCAGCGTGCATCAGGGATTCGTGATTATGTAAGATTGCCTTTGGAAATCCCGTGGTTCCTGATGAAAAATAGATTGCTGCATCATCGTCGTCATTGACATCAATCTTTGGTGACTGACTGGAACAGTTTGCCGTATGTGCATTGTAATCTTCTGCAAATCCCGGACATCCATCCCCTACAAAGTACAGAAGACGTCCTTTGCTGATCTCATCTGCAATCTCTTCTACTCGTCCGATGAACTCCGGACCAAATACAAGAATATCAACCTCTGCAAGTTCCACACAGTATTTGATCTCATCCGCAGAATAACGGAAGTTTAACGGAACTGCAAGTGCTCCTGTTTTTAATATTCCAAAATAAATTGGCAGCCATTCCAGGCAGTTCATCAGGAGAATCCCCACTTTTTCTCCTTTTTTTATTCCTCTTTCAATAAGAAGATTAGCAAATCTGTTCGCTTTCTCATTGAATACATTCCATGTAATCTCTCTTCTATAATAAGCTGCACGCGATGGTTCAATTAAGTCGAACTCCTTCCATGTAGTTCTTTTTGTCTCCGGCATCTCCGGATTAATCTCTACCAGTGCAACGTCATCTCCGTACAGTCGGCAGTTTTTCTCCAATATATCAGTAATCGGCATTGGAAAATCCCCTTTCATGTTTATTTATATTTCACGTTTAGCTTTCGCGCTTTAACGCTTTTATCCGATAAAGTATATGATACTCACATTTTTCCTAATTGTCAATCTTTATTTGTATTATTTTGTGTTCAATCGTATTTTTTTCTTCTTTTATTTGATTTTTTAAACCTATCGTCCTATAATAGGCTCCGGGTGATAAAAATGAATTGGATACAAAATCATAAGCGAACACTTTTACATATAAATCTCGCATTTATCGGTGGATTGACCGGTGCTTATGCCATTTTAGTCCGCGGCGGTAATTTTGGTGCGGCACAGACTATGAATCTGATAGAAATGGTATTAAACTTTGCCGAAATGAACCTTACAGATGCACTTTTGCGGCTGGCAATTTTTGTACTATACGGACTTGCCATCCTGGCGGCCTTTTTAATTGGAGAACGTTTTCCATCATCGAAAGCATACATTGCACTCGTCATCGAAGCTGTCTGCGTCTGGATCGCAGGTGTCATTCCGGTATCTGTGAATCCACTGATTGCACTTTTTCCTGTATTTATTTTAAATGCATATCAATGGCAGACATTTACCGATCCGGAATGTTATAACAGTTCTACGATCTTTTCAACGAACAACTACAAACAGACCATTCTTTCCTGGACCAGATATCATATAAATCACGATCTGGCACAGAAAAAAAGAGCCTGGCTTTTTACCAACACCTTGATTCTTTTCCACCTTGGTGTACTCGCCGGATATTTTGCAGCTACTTATATCGGTGCGCGCGGCATATGGATCACATTTCTGCCGCTTGCTTCTGCTGCTTTCCTGGCTCTTCCTTCATCCGAAAAGGAAATGGTAAAAGATGTAGAAAAAGCGATAGCTGCGGACCTGAAAAATAATATAGAGCAGCCACAGCAAAATTTTAATTAAAATATGTCTGAAAAAACTCTCTATAACACATCAGTCAATACTATTGATTCTGATTTTTATAGAGAGTTTTTTATTAGCTGTTCATCATGCAATGGCATGACGTACTTCTACTGCATGCCATTTGATATATCCTTTCAAGAATTCTTGTCAATACAGCATTATAATGCTGCCTTATATATCTTATACATGTCTTCTTCATGCAGTACTTTTGCTGATCCTTTGCTCCCCTTGCTTGCAATGCTGCATTTATGCGCCATCAGCTTCAGATCTTCTTCTCCCGGCTCAATACCAAGTTCATGAATGGATGTCGGCATTCCGATCTCACGGAAGAATGTTTCCATCGCTTCAATTCCACGAAGTGCTACCTCCTCAGCTGTACCTTCCGGATTGACCTGCATGACATTCATTGCGAATTTCTCGAACCTTGGCAGGCAGTCTTTGTACACATATCTTGCCCATGAGCCCCAGACTGCTGCAAGTCCTGCGCCATGTGCCACATCATAGATTCCACCAATCTCATGCTCCAGTGCATGGGATGCAAAGTCTCCTCCGACAACCGCACCACAGCCGGTCAAACCATTATGAGACAGACTTCCTGCCCACATAACTTCTGCACGCGCATCGTAATTCTTCGGATCTTTGACCAGTATTTTAGCATTTTCAATCACTGTACGCAGCAGACCTTCTGCAATACTGTCTGTGATCTCCATATTGCCGCCATTGGTAAAATAGCGTTCCATTGTATGCATCAGGATATCGGTACAACCGCAGGCTGTCTGATAATCCGGCAGAGTCATGGTAAGTTCCGGATTCATGATTGCAAACTTCGGTCTTCCATAATCACTGCTGTATCCTCTTTTGATCCAGCCTTCTTCTTTTGTGATAACAGATGAATTACTCATCTCGCTTCCGGTTGCTGCGATTGTGAGCACAACACCGATTGGAAGACATCCGGTTGCCTGTCGCTTTCTATCATAGAATTCCCATACATCACCTTCATTTGCAACACCATATCCGATTGCTTTTGCCGAATCAATGGCACTTCCGCCACCTACCGCCAGGATAAAATCTACTCCCTCTTTTTTCGCCAGTTCAATGCCTTCGTATACTAATGAAAGTCTCGGATTCGGTACCGCTCCGCCAAGTTCTATATAATCCACCTCTGCTTCATCCAGCGAAGCCTTTACTTTATCTAACAGTCCAGAACGTTTCACACTTCCACTTCCGTAATGAATCAGAACTTTTTTACAGCCCTGCTCCTTTATCAGTTCTCCACATTTTTGTTCTGTATCTTTTCCAAATACGACTTTTGTTGGTGTGTAATAATTAAAATTGTACATATCTTCCTCCTGTTTTTACATGCTTAGATATCTGCACCACTGCCACATATAAGATTCACCAATGACTGTTTCTTAAGAATACATGTCTACATGTCAGCTAAACCAAAATATGCCGCAGATTTCTCTACAGCATATTTTAATCTTTCTCTGTGATTTTTTCAACTTATTCTGTTCTAAGTGCCGTAACCGGATCGCTCTTAGATGCCTTTCTTGACGGAATCAGTCCGCCAAGCAATGTCAGCAATACACTCAGCCCGATCAGCACCAGTGCCGGAACTACCGGAAGCACCGCACTTACGTTATTGTTGTTTGCCACTGCATGAATGATCATATTACCAGGTACCAGGATCAAAAGTGTGAGACCGATTCCCATAAGTCCAGCGCATAATCCAATAATAAATGTCTCCGCATTAAATACCTGGGATACATTTCCCTTAGATGCTCCGATTGCCCTTAAGATTCCGATCTCTTTCTTTCGTTCCAGTACACTGATATATGTGATAACTCCTATCATAATAGAAGATACAACCAGTGATATCGCAACAAATGCAATCAGTACATAGCTTATGGTATTGACAATGTCGGTCACGGATGACATCAATGTTCCCACAATATCTGTATATGAAATCACCTGCTCATCCTTACCTGCCTTTTCCATCTTCTTATTATATTGGTCCAGGAAATCTACCACCTGTTCTTTACTTTCAAAATCCTTCGGATAGATATCAATCTCACTTGGTTCTGAAAAATCTGCATAGCCAAGTGTCTGCAGGTTGTTATCATACGTTGCACTCTTTGTTCCTGCCATGGACATCATAAGTTCCGTCAGATCATCCTCCGTCATGTTGAACTGGAATGCCTGCGCAAATGCATCCGTGTCAATCTTCATCGCATCTCCCATCGCTGACTGCAGATTCTCTCCCACCTGCGTCATCGCAGAGGTCATAACTGTTTCAAGTCCTGCTGACATCTGGCTTACAATCTGCTGCATCGCTGAACCAATCTGTGTCTCCAGTGCTCCTCCGATTGCTCCGGTGTATGCCCCCATTGTCTGTTTCATATAGGTATTCATTCCTTGCGAAAGCTGGCTTTCCAGGCTGTTCATATCCAACGTATCCACAAGGCCGCTGGTCAGTCTGCTTTTTCCATCTACGGTATTCAGATACTCCGCAAAATGTACGCCCATCTGTGACGGATCCGCATAACCCTTTTCTTTTGCATATGCAAGATAACCAGATGCCAGCTCAGATGCCATATCTTTTAAGTCTGCTTCCGATATCTGTATATCGACGTCCTGATACAGACTGTTCACCCAGTCTGTCAGTATCTTTTTTGCTTCCGGTGTCTGAAGATATGCATTCATAAGCTCTCCAAACTGTTCTACGCTTACTTCTTCCATACCCTGATTTTTTACATATTCCTGGAATCCCTGCATAATATCTGACAAGAGTTTCTGCATCTTTTCATCTGTGATTGTCACTTCCCCATTTTCCTGAAGTATCTTTGAAAAGTACTTTTTCAGGATTACTTTTGCTTCGTCTGTGGTAAGATACTCTGACAGGTTATCTCCAAGGCTGGAATAATCTGCCTCCGGATGGGATTTTGCATATATCTGGTATCCTTCCATTAGACTGGATGCCATCTTCTGCATTCCGCCCGGTTTCACAGTAATATCCAGACTCTGGATCATATCTCCAAGACTTGTAGACGGAAGCCCGGACAGATCCAGATCCACCTGATCCAGACTGACAAGACCCGAAAGGTTCAGTGTATTGCCATCCAGTGCGAATGCATCCTGAAGATTCAGTGATTTTGAAAGATCCAGTGAATCTCCAAGACTTCCGGCCAGATTCTTATCTCCCATTCCAAATGCTTTCTGAAGCGCATCTTCATCTACTGTGAAAAGAGAACTCATATCCAATCCGCCATCGTCTGATTTTTTGCCGAATTCTTCTCCGGTAAATACATTAACCGATGGATTTTCTTTCTGTTGTTTTACGATCTTACTTTCTTTGGCCTGTTTTGCCACGTGTGTCATAAGCGAATATGGATATCCGATCCCGGCATTCAGGGAAGTAGCTTTTGTACCTTCTGCCGGCTGTACGATTCCTACGATTTTCAGATCTTCCCCGTTTTCTACGACCTTTTTCATGTATTCTTCTTTATCGCTTTTATCTTTCCAGACCTTATACTGTTCATCATATTCATAATAATCCGATGCATTTACCAGCTTGAACTTCTTATTCAAAATGTCCTTATACTGATAGGTTCCCAGTGACTTTGGTGTCTTGATGGTCTCTTCATTGACAAATTCCTGAATCATATCGTCAAGCTCCGACTGATTTCTCAATCCCAGTGTATATAATAAGAAATCACTCATACCTCCATCCTGGCTCAGTACCAGTACGCATTCATTATATTTTTCCGGCCATCTTCCTGCTTTTACATCATATTGATTCTCATAAAGGCTGGTATTTTTTGGCATTCGGTAAAACACATTGGTACTCATCATGGATGACATCATGCTGTTTGCACCCGAATCCGCACCAATTCCCAACGCTTCAAAGGATTTATCCGGATGCACCTGTCTGACCGTATCGTTATCCTGTCTGTAGATCTGCGGTGTAACATTATATGTATATTCAACCGCATTCGTATAATCTTCGATCTGTTTACTGTTTGTATCCAGATACTTTTTTAATGACTTCAGGTCATTTGTATCCATCTTGGAAAATGCATTTGTGACCATGCTCATGATCTTAACCTGATCGTCATCACTTTTTTCCTTTTTCTTACCAGAAGACTGACTACCTGTTGTTCCACTGTCGCCGACCATCATCGAAGTAATGTCAAATCCGGTACTTTGAATCTGAAGCGGATACTCTGACAGCGTCTCTTCTTCTATCGACTGGATATACCCGTTCACTCCATTCGATAACGCCAGAATCAAAGCAATACCGATGATACCAATGGAACCGGCAAAGGAAGTCAGAAGTGTCCTTGCTTTCTTGGTCTTCAAGTTATTAAAGCTAAGTGCCAGCGCTGTCAGGAACGACATCGAAGACTTTCCCATATTTTTATGTTCCGGTGCTTTCAAATCCTGATCTTCTACGATATATTCATCTGTATCCGAACGGATCTTTCCATCCTTCAAAGTCACAATTCTCGTTGCATACTCTTCTGCCAGTTCCGGATTATGCGTAACCATCACAACCAGCCGGTCCTTTGCCACTTCCTTAAGAAGATCCATAACCTGGATACTGGTATCGCTGTCAAGTGCCCCGGTTGGTTCGTCTGCAAGAAGAATATCCGGATCATTCACCAGTGCTCTTGCGATAGCAACTCTCTGCATCTGTCCTCCGGACATCTGGCTTGGTCTTTTGTGAAGCTGTTCCCCAAGACCTACTTTTTTCAGTGCATCAACGGCACGCTTTCTTCTCTCTTCTTTTCCGATTCCTGAGATTGTAAGGGCCAGTTCTACGTTAGATAATACGGTCTGATGCGGGATCAGATTATAACTCTGGAATACAAATCCGATCGTATGATTCCGGTATGAATCCCAGTCTCTGTCCTTATATTTCTTCGTCGATATCCCATTAATGATCAGGTCACCGCTGTCATAACGGTCCAGTCCTCCGATGATATTAAGAAGTGTCGTCTTACCAGAACCACTGGGTCCTAAGATTGCGACAAATTCATTATCTCTTAAGTTCAGGCTTACATCATCCAGCGCTTTCTGCACCAGATTTCCCGTCCTGTATTCTTTGAAAATATGCTGTATCTGAAGCATGCTGCCTCCCTTTCTTTTCCGAATATGCTTCCGGAATATTTTTCTCTCTTTGTACCGCTATCCGTACCTGCATCCGTATCTATATTCGTATCTATATTTCTATAAAGTATCTGTATTTATTATACAAAAAACTGGCCGAAAATCTGCATTTTTATATTTTTTTAATACTTCCCGCCGTTTATTTTCAAATCAGTTGATGTCCAACTTCCACACATTGTAAAATATTATACATACCGCGTAACTGTTCAGCAGGGATCTATTTATAGCTGTCAGTTCATTTTAAGAACGGGGGGTATCATATATACTATGAACCACACATTTAGAAAACACGGCAGCATATTATTCCTGGTAATTCTGATTTTCTCCATGTCTTTTATGCATCCGGAAATTGCTGAAGCAAAAACTACTTCTTCTCCGCTTAAAAAAATCCGGGTTGGCTACCTGACTTACCAGGGCTATCAGGAAGGCGAAGGCAACTTCCTTATTCTGACTGGGATGATACAAACCATGAAATGATCGGACTTCTATCTACCTTCACTGGTCATATGAAAGACCGTTATAGCATGAATCTTACACCAGTAAAATTCAATTCTTATTCTGATATGATCAAGGCTCTGAAAAATGGTGATATCGATACTGCATTTCCCATCTATGGAAGTTACTGACAACTGGACTCCCAAATAAAAACAAATTGACATTAAAATGTATGAAGATAAAGTCCGTACAAAAGCAAAACAAAAAATATGTCTTCTTCCAGCCCAAATTGTTAACTTATTTTTACGTTACAGTTGACTTTCCCGCTTCATCATGTTAACCTTTTTTGTATATCGGTTAACAACCGTTGAATCATTCTAATAAAAGGAAGGTAACACATGATGCCAGAAATTCACACACACGAAGATCCTGAATTAACCCGCGAAGAAGCAATCGAGATTCTGAACACACCGGATGACCAGCTGGATGCTCTCATCGAACGTGCCGGACTTCTCCGGAAAAAATATAAAGGAAACCATGTCAGCATTCACATTCTTACTAATGTCCGCAGCGGTAACTGCTCTCAGGACTGCGCTTACTGTGCACAGTCCTGTCGTTCCAATGCCGACATTGACACCTACAAATGGGTAGAGGACGAAAAGCTATATAATGACAATGATTTTGTCAACGAGAATCACCTGTCCAGACACTGTATCGGACTGAGCGGAATGAAATTTACCGATGCAGAGATTGAACAGCTTGCCGGACGTATCCGCAAGATGAAAGAAACAGGAACGCACCTTTGCTGCTCCATCGGATTTTTAACGGAAAAACAGGCGAGAATGTTAAAAGATGCCGGACTTGACCGTATTAACCACAATCTGAACAGCAGCCGTGCTTATTATAGTCACATCTGCACTACTCATACCTTTGATCAGCGTGTGGAAAATATCCATATGCTCCAGAGACTGGGATTTGAAATCTGCAGTGGCGGAATTATTGGTATGGGGGAAAGTAAAGAAGACGTTGTCGATATGCTCTTAGAATTAAAAGAGATCAATCCGGAAGCACTTCCAATTAACTTCCTCCTTCCAATCCCTGGCACACCTCTTGGAGACCAGGATATCTCCGGACTTACTTATGAATATGGCATGAAAGTATTATGTCTTGCCAGACTTCTGGTTCCACAGTCTGATATCCGCTGCGCTGCCGGACGTGAGGTGTATTTTAAGGGACATGAAAAGGAATTGTTAAGCGTTGTAGATTCTATCTTTGCTTCTGGTTACCTGACTGCTGGCGGACAGGGGATCAAGGATACGATTCAGACGATTACGGATGCGGGATTTACATATGAAATAGAATCTGCGTAGTTTTTTGCTGTTTCATACACTATTTCATTGTGGCCTCCCGGTCCATGAGAAAGTGTATGAAACAGCAAATTACATCTGCTTCCGAACCACCATATACTCATCCCCATTTCGGTAATACGGACATTGATAATGCTGGTCAGACAATAGGCGCATGTATTCGTCTTCGTCCATGTTGATGTCACACATGTAGCTTTCATAATCTTCGTCGTATGTGTAATAGGTACAGCTGTCACAACTATTCTGTGCCATTTCTTTTCCTCCTTATTCTAAGATATATTTTCCTATATTGTTATGTCTCTATGATGTTTTCGCATTCATCCATGTTTATTGCATATTTTTTTCATTATCTTATGTTGCATTCTTTGCCATCGCCCATTATACCATACTTTTTTCGATACTGTACGAAAAAAAGAGCATAAACCTTGTCTTTACAGGTTGCCGTGGCTTTATTATCCGTGCTATATTTTATGTGATATTTTTATCAAACTATAAGAACTATAAGGAATAGGAAAGGGTTATTATGGATTCATTATTTAACACTCCACAGGAAGTTGTACAGGCCAATATGAACGGGGCTGTAAAAAAGGCTGCAACTTCTAAAAAGAAAGTTTTTTTCATGGGAATCATGGCCGGTGTCTGCATTGCTCTCGGTGCGCAGTCCAGTAACGTTGCTATGCATGACATTTCCAATGTAGGTCTTGCACGTCTGGTTGCAGGCTGCGTCTTCCCGGTCGGACTTATGATGATTGTCTTCATCGGCGGCGAGCTTTTCACTGGTGACTGCATGATGACAATGGCATGTATCAAGAAAAAGATCACTGTCACAGCACTCGTCCGTACACTGGTCATTGTTTATATCGGCAATATGATTGGTGCGGTGGCACTTGCTTATCTGGTATATCTTTCAGGACAGTATAATTATACAAGCGGAGCACTTGGAGCATTTACCATTAAGGTTGCACTCGGAAAGGTCAGCTTATCTTTCCTTCCGGCTCTGATTTCCGGAATCTTATGTAACATTCTGGTGTGTGCTGCTGTACTGATGGCTTCTACCGCAAAAGATATCGCCGGAAAATCTTTAGCCATCTTCTTCCCGATCATGGCATTCGTTGTATCTGGTTTTGAACACTGCGTTGCAAATATGTACTACATACCAGCCGGCATCTTCGCTTCTATGAATCCGAATTATGTTGCAAAAGCAAAAGAATTATACGGAATTACAGGTGCTCAGATTGCTTCCCTTAACTGGGGGAATTTCTTCGCAGTAAACCTTCTGCCTGTTACAATCGGTAACATCATCGGCGGTGGATTTATTATCGGAGGACTTTTCTTCTATCTGCATGGTAAAAACTGTAAATAATTAGGTTTAAAAATTCTCCGCATACAATGCTCATAAATCTTATAAAGGCCAGTGTGTATGCGGAGAATTTTTAATTGCCTTATATTCATTTAGAATCTGGCAACATCAAGTGCCCTATATATTCTGCAGATTATTCTTAATCATTTAATTTCCAGTTTTCAAGCAGTTTTAATTCGATCTTTGTTCCATTTGGAAGTGAAAACCAGTGATCATTTATGATTTCTACCGGATATGCCTTTACTCTTTCCATCACAGTTTCAACTTCATCAACTGCAATAGAAATATGATCGTAACCATTTTCATTAGATGTCTCTATCTCTTCTGTCTCACATAACTGAATGCCTTCTTTATACCAGCATTTTCTTTCCGGTTTTTCACCAATCTCCCTCCACATATGCATTTCGAAAATGTCTTCGAAAAATTTCTGTGCTTCTTCATAGGATGCCGTGCGGATTGCTGCGTGATCTATCTTTGCCATTCTTTTTCTCTCCTTTTGTATGTCTGAATTACATTTACATATTTATCCTACCATCTTCTTTTCTTTCAGCAAAGTTTTTTTAGAGATACAAGAATTGCTATTTCTTTGTTACTGTTTGCACAACGTGTGAACAGTAACATTTCTTTTACAGATACTTTTGAGTTTTTGTCCTGTATATGTTAGACTAAAATCAGTATTTATGTAAAAACTAAGTTATAGTTTAAAGGGACTGGTAAAACCATCTTACACTATAAACTGTAACAACACAAAAGATAAACAAGAGGCATTTCATGAAAGAAAAAATATTTAACATTATACAAATCGGTGATAAAAGCAATCGTATCAGCCGTTTTTTTGATATCTTCATTACGATAACCATTGTTAGTAATATCGCGGTTACCTTTATGGAAACATTTTCCGGTCTGGCATTTTTATCCGGAATATTCTCAGTAATTGAGTATATTACCGTGTTTATCTTCTGTATTGAATATGTGCTTCGCATCTGGACTGCAGGCTTTTTATATCCGGAAGTTTCAAAGGGTCGTGCCCGTATTAAATTTTTGCTTTCGTTTGACGGTATTGTGGATCTTCTGACAATTATCCCGGCATTTTTCCTTTCGGGATTTGTCATCTTCCGTATGCTGCGTGTGGCAAGAATTTTTCATCTGTTCCGGTTAAATGCGAAATATGATTCATTCAATGTTATTACAACTGTATTATATGAAAAACGCAACCAGATCATCTCGTCTGTTTTTATCGTTATGATCCTGATGCTGGCAAGCAGCCTTTGTATGTACAGCGTAGAACACAATGCACAGCCGGATGTATTCCGTAATGCTTTCAGCGGTATCTGGTGGAGCATGTCCACACTTCTTACCGTTGGCTATGGCGACATCTATCCCGTCACTACGTTGGGACGCGTGATGGCGATCTGCATCGCTTATCTGGGAGTCGGTGTTGTCGCTATCCCTACCGGTATCATCAGCGCCGGTTTCGTTGAACAGTACCAGCGAAAAAGTAATATTTCTAATCTTAAGGATATGGATATTAAGGAAATCGTTGAAGTATTCGTTGACCGTACTTATGCCGGAAAAACCGTAGGTGAACTGGAAGAGGCACATCAGATCACAATCTATCTTGTGCTTAGGGATGACTTATCTGTCCTCCCTAAGAAGAATACGATCCTAAGACTGAATGATATTATGATCATAAGAACAGAGGGATCCGAATAGGCTGTCTTCCGCCTGTTCGAATCCCTTTTTTGTGTCTTTCTGCATACTCAGATTATCAATAGCTGTTCTTTGAACACACTATATTCTTATTTTTCCAATTCCCGGACCATCTTCACAAGTTTTTCTGCTGTTTCCTCAATTCCAAGTTTTGAGCTGTTGATACACAGGTCATAGTTATGAGGTCTTCCCCAGCTTCTTCCTGTGTAATAATCATAATAAGCTTTTCTGTCTTTGTCTTTTTTCCTTACTAAAGTCGTTGCCTCTTTTTCATCGATAGAAAGCTGTTCCATCTTTCTTTTAACACGCCATTCAAATGGTGCTGCAACGAAAAGGCTGATATGCTTAAGCTCTGCCTGCTCTAATATATAATCCGCACATCTTCCTACGAATACACAATCTCCTTTTTCGGCCAGCTCCCTGATTATAGAATTGTATGCCAGATACAGCATATCGTTTGCTGTCATTCCGTTCAACTCCTGATTTGGTACATCATACCATACCTGGTGCAGCCATGGATTGTGCCGCTTTTCTTCAGCTTTTTCCAGCACTTTTTTCGGCATTGTTACCATCTTCTCTGCTGCTTTATCGATCAGATTCCTGTCATAAAGTTCTAATCCAAGCTTTTCTGCAATCTCTCTTCCAATCTCATGGCCGCCACTTCCGAATTCTCTTCCGATACATATAATCATAGCTTTTCCTCCTCTTACGTATAGATATTCCGTCCTCAACCATATGATTACCGGATATGGATTGTTCCTTATTTATCTTTTTTCGACAATTTCACCACCGTCTCAATATGATCACAGAATGGGAAATTATCTACCGGCTGGATCTTTACTGCCCGGTATCCGTGTTTCGTCAGATACTTCAGATCTCTTGCAAGTGTCTCCGGATTGCATGATACATAGACCACCCGTTTTGGTCCCAGTTTTATTACAGATGAAAGGAACTTCTCATCACTTCCGGCTCTTGGCGGATCCATGAATACGACATCCGCTTTCTGATTCTTCGATGCCATATCTACCATGAATCTTCCAGCATCTCCTGCATAAATGTCTGCATTTGTAATGCCATTTTCTTTCGCATTGATCCTGGCATCTTTGACTGCATCTTTGTTAAGCTCTACTCCGATTACTTTCTTTGCATTTTTTGCTGCGATCAGACCGATGGTTCCGGTTCCGCAGTATGCATCGATCACGGTCTCTTTCCCCGTCAGTTCCGCATATTCCATTGCTGTATTATAAAGGACTTCTGTCTGTACCGGATTCACCTGATAGAAGGATTTTGGTGAAATACGGAATGTACAGCCGCACAAATGGTCTTTGATGAAGCCTGGTCCGTAGATTGGCTTCTCTTTATCGCCCAATACCATACTGGTCTGCTTGTTATTCACATTTAGTACTACGGTTGTAATCTCCGGGTGCACTTTTCTCAGTGCTTTGACAAAGTTATTTTTTGACGGCAGAATTGGTGATCCAAGTACCAGCACCACCATGATCTCTCCTGTCTCAAAACCTCTTCTGATCAGTACATGTCTTAAAAGACCATACCCTGTATCTTCATTATAAGTTTTAATCTTAAATGATGGCAGAAGTTCTCTGATCGTACAGATGATCTCCTGGCTTTTCTTATCTTCGATCAGACATTCTTCTACTGCAATTACACGGTGCGTTCCCTCTGCATAGATTCCTGAGATAATATTGCCTTTTCTGTCTCTGTCAAATACAGCATGTACCTTATTACGGTAAAAATAGGGATTTTCCATGCCGATGATCGGACTGACTTTGCAAAAACTTCCCAGGAGTTTTTCTTCCTGCTTCTGCTTTCTTTTCAGCTGTTCTTTGTACGGCAGCTTTTGAAACTGGCAGCCGCCACATTTTTTATCTATTCCACATGTTGCTTCGCTGTTATTGATTCTTTCAGAATCTTTCTTCCCAGATACCTGTTTTTTCCTACTATTAGTTTTATTGGTGTTTTTTAATGTCTGTTTCTTTTTTTCAACCTGTTTCTTCTTATTCCGCTCTGATTGCCCAGCGCATTTTTGTACATTTCGCGCGGCTGTTGCGGAAGCATTCTTCTTTGGACGGCCGGATGACGTCTTTTGCGATCTCACTATAGAGTCCCTCCTTCTTCCATTGTTTAAATGACTTCTTAACCAGCCGGTCTTCTCCGGAATGGAAGGTAAGAATTGCTACCTTTCCACCTGGTTTTAATACCCCCGGAAGTTTATCCAGGAAGTCATATAATACTTCAAATTCATTATTCACATCGATTCTGAGCGCCTGGAATGTACGCTGGCTTGACTTTCTTACTGCTTCTTTTCTGTCCGCTTCCGGAATGAAGCTAAGGGCTTCTTCTATTACCTGATGAAGTCCTGTCGTTGTCTCGACCTTTCCGCCTTTTCTAATCTTTTCTGTTATCGCCACAGCAATCTCTTCTGCATATGGTTCGTCTGAATTTTCAATCAGCATTCCCATAAGCTCTTCTGCGGAAATGTCCCGTAGGCGCTCTGCTGCACTGATTCCTTTTTCCGGATTCATACGAAGATCCAAAGGCCCTTCTGCCTTAAATGTAAATCCTCTGTCCGGGTTATCAATCTGCATAGACGATACCCCCAGATCCGCCAGTACAAAGTCAAATTTCCCAGCTTCTTCTGCCACCTTATCTATATTGGCAAAGTTTTCCAGTTTTACCGTAAGAATATCCGGTCCGAATCCTTTGTCCTCCAGTCGTTTCTTCGTCTTTGCCGACTCGATCGGATCCACATCCAGACCATAGATATGTCCTTTTCCCTGCAGGGCTTCCAGCATCTTCGATGTATGTCCGCCATAGCCAAGTGTTGCATCCAGTCCCTGCTGTCCCGGCTGAATATCAAAGAAATCCAGAATCTCATTGACACAGATGGAAATGTGCATTCCCGCCGGTGTTCCTCCTTTGCTGATTACTTTTGAAATCGTATCTGCATATTTTTCCGGATTTAATTCCTTATATTTTTCTTTATAACTTCTCGGATGCGTTCCGGAATACCGTACTCTCCGCTTATGCTTTTTTTCCTGATTTTCCTGATTCTCCATATATTTTCTCCCATTTTCTAAGTTGTTCCGGTTCGTCCACGTCCTGAAGCTCTGCCTCTTCGGCTTCGCATACCAGCACATCCTCCATATGTGCTCCCATGATCTGCTTTCCGCCTTTATCTCCCAAAAGCTGTTCCAGTTCAAAGAAAAATTTCCGATCCCACAATACTGGATTTCCCATCTTTCCTTTTCGTCCTGCACATATGATTTTCCCCGGATGATTCTTTCCCATATCAAGCATACGGGCAAATGTCCCCGCTGTCAATCCCGGCTGGTCACATACAATGAACATTGCACCTTTTAAATCCGGATTTTCCCGTTTTGCTGCCTTAAGTCCCAGAACCAGCGAATGTGCAATGCCTAGATCCGGCTCGTGATTTTCCACCACGGTCATTCCCTGCTTTTCAGAAACTTCTTCAATCTCTGCAAATCTTGTTACCACTACCTGCGTACATAATGGAAATGCCCGCATCTTCCGCAACGTATGTTCATACATCTTTCCATCATCCAATTCTTCCAACAGTTTATTATCGCCATATCTGCTCGATTTTCCGGCCGCCAGAAGGATCATGGCATAGCCTTCATCTGATAAACGTTCATTCGCTGCTTTTACTACAGAATCGCCGATCTTATTTGACTTATCTGATATCAGATAACATAGTTTCTTATCTTTTCTTGGATCTACATCACCAATTTTTAAGCCCGTCTTTACCTTTGCTCCTTCTTGAAGCATTCCTCTGATCACTCCGTCAAGCTGGGAATATACAGGCTTTCCACCCGTTACCGCCAGCAATTGGCCTTTTTTTACGATATCACCGATCTTAGCCTTAGGTTCCATCGTTCCGGTTCCCGAAGCTTTGATCAGCCGTTCGATCGCATAGCCGCCAACATATCCCGGCACTCCCGTATTAGGAATCGGTACTCCGTCATAGATAATATCCGCAAGTGTTGCACCACGCATCGTTTCGATGACAGCATGCACGTCCTTTCCGGCTGTAAATCCCGGTCCAAGACCGATTACATACGGTGCAGCCTCACGTGTTGTACCAGTATTTCTCTTTGCGAGAATCGCATCTATCAGCACATCCGGGCAGAATTCTTTTCTGATATCAGCTGCGGGATCTATGATCACTGCGATTTTTCCCTCTTTCAGTACCTTTTCGGCCTCCCGGTAATCACTTACCAGTATTCCTTCAATTTCTTCTACTTTTACATGTCCTTCATATACCGCTCTTGACATCGCGACTTCCCGTCTTACAGTCATCGGGGTTGCAATCTCTGTCATGATCACCTGATAGCCTGCCCTGTGAAGCGCTGCCCCCACTCCGGTAGCCAGATCACCAGCACCCCGGATCAAAGCTTTTTTTCTTTTATTTTCATCTGTTCTTTTATCTGTCAACCGGGTCTTCCTCCTCGTAACCTTAATCTCTCCCCAAATTCATCGTTTCTTACAAACACTGGGCGATACCAAATTTTCTGTTTCGAAAATTTCTTTTACCACAATTCTTTCGACGGTAAGAATCCGGCAGTTATATGAACCCCTTCAATCTTATCCTGAAATTCCGGGACAGATGAGATACTGCCGGTGGATCTTCGTTCTACTGTTCTGTCCATAATATTCTCTGCAATCCATTCTGCCATCTCCAGCCGTTCTTTTGTATCTGCCTGATTCAGTATCACATGATATTCCATCGAGTCCGCTACCTGTTTTCTTCCGGCAAGTGCACTCTTTGCAAGACTTACGATATCCTCCGGACAGAGTATGTCCGCTTCTTTTTTCCCAAGTATTTTAGTCACTTTTTCTGTTCGGAAACAGACTTCTCCAATTTTCTTTCCAACCGCACTCATTCCATATACATTCAGTACAATATCCGTCTCCGGAACAATCACCGGTTCATGTGCGGCCGGTGCTTTCACAGGTAAATGTTTTGCGCCGTCTGCCTCCAGTAACAAGACTCCTGGTTCTTTACTTATCGTTTTGATAAATGTGTCTGAAAACGCAGATAATTTTCTTTCTGCCGTTTTCTCTCCCATCCACACACTTCCATATTGTAACACAAGCTTACGGAACATTTCCACAGAAGGTTCTCCCAGAAAATATTCCACATCATATGCCTGTATATGTGTTGTTGTTGACACAGCACAAGGTATCTTCTGTTCCTTACACTCTTTTAAGATTTTACGGATGACCGTCGTCTTTCCTCCCGCGCCAACTACGGATATTGTTTTCCGTATATTTTCTTCTTTAAAAATACCAATAGCCTGGCATAAACTGCCAGGCTCTGTCCATTTATTTTCTATATAGCTTTTTATCATATATGGATTCTTTTTCATACGTTTCCTTTTTCTCTCCAAGAGATTAAATATTCATATTGCTTTTTTATTCTCTCTGAAAATTATCGTCCGTATTATTTCTTCTGTCCTTTCGGTAAGGTAAGATTCAGTACAATCGCTACGATGGTTGCCAGAACTACCGGCGATTTTCCAAAGATGGTTGTTACCCATTCAGGAAACTGTGCAAGTGATGCATTTGCCTGGGTCACACCCATTCCAACGGCTACTGCAAGACCTACTACTGTTGTATTGCGGAAATCCATCGGTTCTGTTGTGATCAGTTTAATACCTGTCATTGTGATCGATGCAAATACGGAAATTGTCGCACCACCAAGTACACAATAAGGAATCGTTGTAAGAAATGATGAGAACTTTGGAATCAGTCCTGCTGCCAGTAAGATCACTGCTGCCATTCCCATAACGACACGGCTTACTACCTTTGTTGTCGATACGATACCAACATTCTGACTGTAAGTTGCAGTCGGAAGTCCCCCGAAAAATGCACAGAAAATATTACTGATTCCGTATCCGACAATACCGCCCGTAAGCTCTTCGTCAGTAGGCATACGATCCATAGATCCCGTGGTTGTTGCCGAGAAATCTCCGATTGCCTGTACTGCATTGATTGCGAATAAGATGCCAATCGCAACACATGCCGAAGGTTCAAACTTGATTCCAAAATGCATTGGTTTTGGAAGTTGGAACATCGAAGCACTTGCCACCGATGAAAAATCTACCATTCCAAAGAATAACGCTACAATATATCCACCGATAATACCGATCAGGATGGATGCAAGCTTCCACACGCCTTTTCCATAATGATTCAATACTGTTACGATGATCAGTGTAATGATTGCAACCAGCCAGTTCTGCCACGAACCATAAGTTTTACTGCTTGCTCCTCCTGCCATGTAATTAATGGCTGTCGGATAAAGCGAAAGTCCAATTGAGAACACAACCGTTCCTGTAATAAGCGGTGGGAAAAATTTACGGATTCTCTTGATATTCATTCCTACCAGAAGTGCTACCACACCTCCTACAATCTGCGCCCCAAGAATAGATGCGATATCAAAATCTGCTGCGATTGCCTGCATACTTGGAACATACGCGAAACTGATTCCCATCATAACCGGAAGTGCTGAACCGATTCTGAAGTTCTTTGTCTTTATAAATGGGAATAATTGTAATAATGTTGTAAGAGCAGACATTACCAACGCTGCCTGTATTAAAATAACAGAATCTTCCTGAGACAGCCCTGCCACTCCTGCCACGATGATCGATGGTGTTACACATCCCACGATCATAGCTAACACGTGCTGAACTGCAAGCGGCAGCGCCTGACCAATCGAAGGCCTGCCATAAAAATCAAATAATGCCTGATCCATCTGCTTTGCTTCTTTTGTACTCATATGTATCCTCCCGTACTTTTTTTTCAACTTCATTATTATATATTTATCTGCTTTTTTTGAACACCCTTCCAGTTATGCTTTATATTAATGAAAATTTATAAGCATTAATTATTATAGATATTACATTCTGTTATATTCGCATTACATTTTATCATGCTACTATATTAAAATTCATGGTACAATAAAACTTAGAAATTAAAATGTACTAACAGGATTTTTTGTATCCGATTTTACATAAGTACATCAAAGACAAACGGAGGAATGAACAAATGGGCATTTTGTCTAATATTGAACCAAAAGAAGTCTTTCAGTACTTCGAAGAATTAAGTATGGTACCTAGAAGTACCTTCCACACAAAAAAAATCAGTGATTTTTGCGTAGAATTCGCAAAATCTCACAATCTGGAATATATCCAGGATGAAGTCAACAATGTAATCATCAAGAAACCGGGAACTGCAGGTTATGAGAACAGTGATCCTGTCATTATCCAGGGACATCTTGATATGGTTGCTACAAAAACCACCGACAGTGATCATGATTTTGAAAATGATCCGCTCGAGCTTTTTGTTGATGGTGATCTGATTGGAGCAAAGAACACCACACTTGGCGGAGATGACGGTATTGCAGTCGCTTATGCAATGGCAATACTTGCAAGTACTGATATTCCACACCCGCCGATCGAAGCTGTTTTCACAATAGATGAAGAAATTGGTATGGGAGGCGCTAATCACCTTGATACTTCTGTCCTGAACGGAAAAATCTGCCTGAATATCGATTCCGAAATCGAAGGAGTTATGACCGTTGGATGTGCAGGCGGATATATTTACGATACATTTATCCCAATTGAATGGAGCGAAGAATCCGGAACAAAGATGACACTTTCTCTTAGCGGACTTCTTGGCGGTCATTCCGGCGGGGAAATCCAGAAGCAGCTCGGTAATGCCAATAAAATCATGGCACGTATTCTTTACGCACTTGGAAAAGAATACGATTTCAACCTGGTAAATATCAACGGCGGTAATGCTGCTAACGTAATCGCACAGTTTAACACCGCCCAGATCATTGCAGACTCTTCGCAGGTTCAGGCAATCACAGATGCGGTAGCAGCTCTTGAGACAACAATCATCGATGAATTTGCCGGTCAGGAGCCAACACTTTCACTGAAAGCATCTGTAGAAGGCGAAGCTACTTTAAACGCTTTCGATGCAGATACTACTACACGCGTGATCGGTTTCCTCTATGGAGCAATTGATGGTGTACAGTGTTATGACCGTGCTTTCCCGACAGCTGTAGAATCTTCTCTGAATACAGGTATTGTAGAAACTACAGAAGATACTGTCAAAGTAAAATTCCAGGTACGCAGTTCTGTTGCCACAAAATTAACTGATATGCAGAACAAACTGGATCTTGCAACTGACCTTGCCGGAGCTTCCCGTGAAATCTCCGGGGCATATCCTGCATGGGCTTATAACGCTGACTCAGTGATCCGTCCAAAAGCACTTGCGCTTTATAAAGATATGTTCGGAACAGAACCTACGGTTGAGACAACCCACGGTGGTTTGGAATGTGGTATCTTATTTGGCAAAAAACCGGATCTTGATATCATCTCATTCGGCCCTGATCTGACAGGTGTTCATACTTATCACGAACGTGTACATATCGCTTCTACACAGCGTATGTGGGATTATCTTAAAGAGCTGTTAAAGAGCTGTAAATAAAACTAACAAACATAAATACAGAGAACTTGCCAGTTGTAACTCATATGTACTTTCACAGCCGGCAGTTTCTCTTATATACTTTCATGTATAACGAAAGGATGATATAAATGAACTTTTCTTTTTCATTTATATCATCCTTTTCTTGTAAATACACAATTATTTCATAATGTACCTTCCGGATACATAGACTGCTTCCGGTTTATATTTTAGAATCTCTTTTACCTTTGCCTTCACCTGATGTTTCCATTCGGTTTTATCCATTGCAACTTCTGCATAAACTCCATCCAGTTCCATATCTATTTCACCAGATATACATCTGCATTCGCTACACCGAGTGCCAATGCTGTTGCATGATTATTGACATAGATATCAATGTGATTCTGCTTAATCGCTCCACCACAGTCTTCTGCTGTAAATACATGGCCACCGATAATTACCTTTGTTCCATACGGAATGACATTCGGATCTACCGCAATCGTCTGACCTTCCACAACACGAGTTCCGGTTGCTGTAATTCCATCTGCTTTGTCACAGCAGATTTCACATGCACAATAATATGTAATCGTGAAGTTGCCAAGCTTATCACCATACATTTCATCCGTTGCATTCACAGTACCAATGCCGCCTCCTGCAACTGTATAATTATCATCCAGAATTCTGGTTGCCCAGACTGCATTATTCATATTGACTGTTTTCTGAACGATTCCCTCTTTTGTGCTTGCAGCTTCGATTGTCTTGCCATCACCTGCATACATTACCACATGATATACATGTCCTTCTTTTGCATAAAAGATAAGATCTCCCGGCTGTGCATCTTCGACTGCAATCTTTGTTCCAAACTGACTCTGATCTTCTGCTGTTCTTGGAAGTACATATCCATACTGTTTGTAAATCTGCTGAACGAATCCGGAACAGTCTGCTCCTTCTGTAAGGCTTGTTCCACCCCATACATATGGATTACCGACAAACTGAGATGCAAATTCCAGCATAGACTGTCTGATCTCGCCACCCGGTGTTCCTTCTTCTACAGAAGTAAGTGTATAATAAAGCGCCTGATTCTCTTCTGGTTTAACTGTTTCATCTGCTTTCTGGTAATTTTCTTCGCCATTTGCTTCTATCTGTTGTCTGACTCCGTCACCCATATCCAGATATTTTTTCTCTACAAATCCTCTAACATCTCCGGATTCTACATATACCCAGTCAGAATCTTTATTCGCTAAGATATAACACAGTTCTCCCTGCGTCATCGTTCCTACGGTTTTTGCTTCTGTACTCATCTCTTCCTGTACATTTACCTTACCGTTACCTGCCTGTGCATTGATCAGCGCATAATCTTTGTCTACAACGGTCTGATTCACCGTTGCACGCAGATATGTGTATGCCTGATTGTCCTTTGCTTCGATACGCTCTTTTGCAGTTTTAGCAGTTTCTTCGATGCCTGTATATTCTTTTCCTGCTTTTTCTGCATCTTTTTTGGCTTTTTTCTGATATACATTCAAAAGTTCCTGTGCAGAATCTCCAGTATATACCTCAGATGCTCTTACAAATCCTCTGACATCTCCGGATTCCACATACAGCCATCCATTCTTCTCCTCACTAAGAATATATAACAGTCCGTCCTGAGATACACTACCTGTCACTCTTACACGTTCTGTCAGCTGCTGGTTCGCCAGCGCCATATTAATTCCCTGTTTCTGAAGCTGCTTTCTTTTTTTAATTGCTGTTTCCAGATTGTATACGGCTGTTTTTCTTGCCTGTTTGAATGTTTTATTCTTTGTATTCTTTTTATTTGCTTTTAATTTTTCGATTTTCGATTTCTTCGTATTCTTTTTAAAGCTTGCTTTTAATCGTTTTGCATCTTTTTTTGCATTTTCTAATTCTGTTTCAGCATCTTCTGTATTAGTCCCGTCTACATTGTCCGGAATGGACTCTCTGATGTTGATTGCAGATTTTGCAAATGCATATTTTCTTGCCACTGTCCAGAAACGGAAGTTTTCCACCATCTGCGGAAGCTTTACCAGAGTCTGCTTTGATACAAGTTCCTGGTTTGTTGCTGCAGATGTAACCGAATTGTTATCTGCTGCCGGCTGCTGGGCCGCATTCTGATCTGTTCCGTCTGCTGCAGGCTGTGTCTGATCTGCCGCCGGAGTGTCTGGTGCAGCTGGCGTCTCCGGTGTGGACGGTGTCTCTGGTGCAGCTGGTGTTTCTGGTGTGGACGGTGTTTCTGGTGTGGACGGTGTCTCTGGTGTAGTCGGTGTTTCCGGAGTGGACGGTGTAGATGGCGTCTCTGGCGTGGACGGATCTGTTCCAGGAATCGAATCTACTCTTTCTCCTGTAACCGGGTCAACTTTCTGACCGGTAGCTGTATCCACAAGATATAAGGTCTCTTCATCCAGTCTGACTTCTCCGTTATCGATCATAGCCTGGACTGTATCTGAAACTTCTGTCATCGTATCCGTTCCATCAACCGACTTAGCCTGTATCTTTGTTACCTGATCCTGTCCGTCTTCTGTCTGGACTTCTGTAATCTGAACATCTGCTGCCTGTTCATCTGCCAGTGCCGCAACCGGTGTTCCTGCCGTAAGACCTACGACCAAAAGTCCGGCAAGTGCTTTTGTTCCCAATGCTTTTGCTACTTTTATATTCCTCAGTTTCAAAAATCTAGCTCCTTCCATGCAATACTATCTATTTCACTTTTTTGTTTTATCCCCCTGACAGCCTATGTATCACCCTGATACACATACTATTTTATTATTATACTACTACATGTGCCAAATTTCCAGTCTCGTTATCGCCTAATTTGTCTCAGTTAGATATAACTAATATGTTTTACTATTTACTTTTCAAATATTTGCCCGAGGTATCCCGGTGTTTCTGTTGCATAGACGGCACTTTGTGGAAATATTCTGAATAGCTTTCCATACAGCGACTCCACTCCGGTTCCTACGATAATGTGATCTGCCGATACCGTCATCCCACGTGTTCTTGCCAGATATGCTGCAATTACCATAGTATTCTGCCATTGCTCTTTTGGACGGAAGTTTTTCTCCGGGCCTCAGCATTCCCGCCTCTATGTCATTTCTCAGGTTTTCGTACAGATCTTTGTAGATTGATTTTCCTTTTCTTTTTTTTAAATCATAATTTAGCATATCTGATCCCCTTTTTTTCTCTTGTTCTGGTCCTTTTTTCTGTGCTTTTCATCCATTACAATACATATCAACAACACAAACTACTTACAACAATCATATAAGGAGGATTTATCTTATGGGTACATATGCAGTAACAGGTGGTTCCAGTGGAATCGGTGCAAAAACAGTGAATTTATTAAAACAAAACGGACATGAAGTTTTGAACATTGACCTTCGCGGCGGTGATATCACAGCTGATCTTTCTACACCAGATGGAAGACAGCATGTAATCGATGAACTTCACAGACTTTGTCCGGATGGTCTCGATGGTCTTGTATGTAACGCCGGTGTATCCGGTGCCTGCGTTGTCACATCATCCAATACTATCTCACAAGGTGCTGCAAGGATGGATATTGCAAATCTTCTGAATAACAACAACGAAGATGAGCAGCGTATTTTAAATGTAATCGGCACATTAGACGAATCCGATCTCAGTGTCGGTAACAGCATCTATGTCGCAAGTAAATATGCACTTGCACGCTGGGTACGCCGTCATTCTGCATCCTATGCAGCAAACGGAGTCCGTATCAACGCTGTTGCCCCTGGAAATGTCAACACAACCATGACAGCTACACTTGCAACCAACGCCCGCATGGCATTAAATGCACTTCCAATCCCGACAAAATACGGTCTTGAAACACTCATGGATCCGGAAGAAATCGCAGCAGTTATTGTATTCCTTGCATCTGATGAAGCACGTGGTGTAAACGGCAACATTATGTTCGTCGACGGTGGTACCGATGCATTATTAAATACTGAAAAAGTATACTAAAAACGGAGGATGATCTTATGAAACCTATTGAGAAATATATCGAAGCAATTGAAAACAAAGATTTTACAGCTCTCGGGAACCTGTTCACCGATGACGGACACTACTGTGACTACTGTCCAAACGGAACTTCCCAGCATGAATATCATCTGTATGGAAAAGAAGCCATCTCTATGTTCTTCCGTAATAAGTTCCTGTTCCGTCAGTATGCGATCATGGAATCGCACATTCTAAATGATGAACAGGCAGAATTCATCGCTTCCTTCGGTGGTTACTGTATCATGGCTCTGGTTCATCTTCAGTCTGTATCTGAAGACGAACACATTGTACGCCTGACGGTACGCCCAAGATAAATCTTATTTCCGGCCTGCTGCGGAGATGATCCGCGGCAGGCATTTCTTATACTTCTACTTTTTGCTCCATATAATGCATCATTGCTTCTGCTGCCTTTTTTGCTCCGTCTACTGCATGTACAACAGTTTTTGAACCTGTTATTACATCACCGGCTGCGAATACACCTTCTTTTGTTGTCATGTAATCCTCATCCACGATCAGCAGTCCTTTTTCCGAGCCTTCCAGTCCAAGTGTCGTACGTATCAGTTTTTTTCTTGGTCCCTGACTGATGGATATAATGGTTGAATCCGCTTCCACCTGCACCAGGTCTTCCTCTTCTCCTGTCACTTCGCCTTCTTCATCCAGAATCATTTTCTTAAATACCGGACCTTTTTCGTTGATCTCCTGTATCGCATAGCCGAATTCAAATTCTGCCCCGTCAAGTTTTGCGTAGGCTACTTCGTGCGAACTTGCAGCTACCCTGGACCGTCGTGCATATAATGTCACCTGTCGTGCCCCATTTCTAAGTGCGGTTCTTGCTACATCCATTGCCGCATTGCCCATTCCGATTACTGCAACTTTCTCACCAAGCTCGTAAGCGGATGCATTTGCCAGATAATCAATACCAAAATATACATTGCCCAGACATTCTCCCGGAATCCCAAGATTTCTTGCCTTCCATACACCGGTTCCGATGAACACACTGTCATATCCGTCCCGTAACAGATCTTCAATCTTCAGCACAGCCCCAATCGTAGTATTCGGACGGATCATAATGTCCAGTTCCCGCATGCGGATCTGGTATCTGTCCAGAATACTCTTCGACAGACGGAATTCCGGGATTCCATACTGCATGATCCCGCCGATCTTATCTTTCCATTCAAAGATCGTCACATCATAGCCTTCTTTTGCAAGCTTGATTGCCACCGTCATTCCTGCCGGACCTGCACCGATCACTGCTGCTCTCTGGTTCTTCTTTTCTGCCTTTTCTAATTGCATCCGGTCCAGATACATATCCGATATGTAATTCTCTATACTTGAAAAATGTACGGGATTCCCTTTTCTTCCCAGTACGCAGTGTCCTTCACACTGTTTCTCATGATTACAGACAATGGAACAGATCACCGATATCGGATTATTCTCGAATAATCTCTCCCCTGCTTCCATCAGTCTGTTTTCTTTAAACATCTGTATGATCTGCGGAACCGGTGTATGTACCGGACATCCCTGCTGGCACATCGGTTTCTTACAGTTCAGACAGCGGTTCGCTTCATCAACAATGTGTAATGCCATATCTATTTTCCTCCTAATTATAGTCTTTCTACTATAAATGATACCTCTGTCTGCCATGTGCTTCTAATTCCATTATTGAATCTTCGTATTCCTATTGTTCATTTTTCTTCCCCATCAACATCATCTATAATAAAGTCATACATAAATCTGGTGCGCACTAAATCCAACTTATGTATAATGGAGGAAACATGACTGAGAAGTCTGGAAAACAAAATAAATTAAATGATCTGAAGCTCTACGGTGCTCCATGGTATATGACCGTATTCGTCTGTATTGTAGTTATTGCAGCCGCTTACCTTGGGGCTCTTGCTACTGATTTTGCCAGTATTATGATTCTGATCATTGCATATGGTATTCTGTTCTTTGAACTTGGCGAACGCCTGCCAATCTGGAATACTTATATTGGTGGTGGTGTACTTGCTGCCTTCTTCGGAACAGCAATCGTCCGCCAGTTATCATTAATCCCTAAAGTTTATATTGATCCGATCAACGAATTTATCGGTGGCGATACCGTTGGTTTTACAACCCTCTGGATTATTGTCCTGATTACCGGATCTGTTCTTTCTTTAGAGAAGAAGATTCTGTTAAAATCATTTGCCGGATATTTTCCTGCAATTTTAGGTGGTCTTGCTGCGGCAATGCTTTTTGGTTCCATCGGCGGTCTGATCTTTGGAATCTCTCCTGTCACAGTTATCTTAAAATATGTTCTCCCGGTTATGGGTGGCGGTAACGGTGCAGGAGCGGTACCTATGTCTGAAATCTATGAACAGGTTACCGGCAAATCCGCTGTAAGTTATTATGCATTTGCGATCATCATTCTGACAATCGCAAATATCATGTCAATTTTAGCCGGTGCATTCTTAAATGCATTCGGTGACAAACATCCGTCTCTTACCGGTGACAAGAAGACACTTCTTCGTAATAATACGTTCAATGCTGAAGATTCCGAAGAAGCAGAACCTACACTTTCTGATCTGTGTGGTGCGATTCTTGTAATCTTTGGAAGTTATGCTGTCGGACAGTTATTCTCCGGCTATCTTCTTCCTACAATTCTTGGCGCACCGATCCATGCTTATGCATACATGATCGTCTTCGTTGTCATCCTGTCCGCTACCGGAGTTGTTCCAGAGAACATCCGTGCCGGTGCAAGGAGATTACAGAAATTCATGAACAAATCCTGTGCCGTGGTTATGATGGCCGGACTTGGATTTGACTTCGATCTGGGCGAACTGGTTAACGCATGTACGGTATCCAACGTTGTAATCGCATTCCTGATTGTTCTGGGTGCAATTGTCGGATCTGCATTAGTCGGACAGCTTGTAGGATTCTATCCGATCGATTCTGCTATTACTGCCGGTCTTTGTATGGCAAACCGCGGCGGTAATGGTGACGTCGCTGTACTTGGAGCTGCCAAGCGAATGGACCTTATGGCTTACGCACAGCTCTCTTCAAGACTGGGCGGCGGTATTGTGCTGATCATTGCAAGTTTCTTGTTCTCATTCTTTATGTAAGATCAAAAACTTGTAAAGATATATTTTCCCTTTTTGCTATGTAAATAAAACAAAGAACTGGCTGCCTGGTAAATAACCTCTCTTACCAGACAGCCGGTTCTTTGTTTTCATATATAAAAGGAAATGCTATTTTCTCTATATACTTTCCGTATTCTTATCTCCTACATATTCAGTGGATATTTTGCAGTCAGCTCTGCCACCATTCCTTTTACTTTCTCGATATTCTCTTCACTCTTCAGTACCAATGCGATGCACTCTGCGATTACATCCATATCTTCTTCTTTCAGTCCTCTTGTTGTAACAGCAGGTGTTCCAAGTCTCACACCACTGGTTACGAATGGTGATCTTGGATCATTTGGTACAGTGTTCTTATTACATGTGATATGTGCTTCGTCCAGACGTTTTTCCAGTTCTTTTCCAGTTACGTCTTCGCCTCTTAAGTCAACCAGCATCAGGTGGTTATCTGTTCCTCCGGATACGATTTTCACACCACGATCCATCAGGCCTTTGCTGAGTGCCTGTGCATTCTTGATGATCTGTTTCTGATATTCTACAAATTCCGGCTCCAGTGCTTCCTTGAAACATACAGCCTTACCTGCAATTACATGCTCCAAAGGTCCACCCTGGATTCCAGGGAATACTGCTTTGTTGAAGTTGAATTTATCTGCTGCTTCCTGATTACAAAGGATCAGTCCGCCTCTTGGTCCACGCAGCGTCTTATGAGTTGTTGTTGTCGTTACGTCTGCATATGGAATTGGACTTGGATGAAGACCTGCTGCAACGAGTCCGGCGATATGTGCCATATCAACCATCAGGTATGCGCCTACCTCATCTGCAATCTCACGGAATTTTTTGAAATCAATGGTTCTTGCATAAGCACTTGCTCCTGCGATGATCATCTTTGGCTTTTCTTTTACTGCGATCTCACGTACTTTATCGTAATCAATCACACCTTCGTCATTCACACCATAAGATACGATGTTAAAATATTTACCGGAAATATTAACCGGAGAACCATGTGTCAGATGTCCGCCGTGATCCAGATTCATACCCATGACTTTATCTCCTGGTTCCAGCATTGCAAAGAATACTGCTAGGTTTGCCTGTGCGCCGGAATGTGGCTGTACATTGGCATAATCACAACCAAATAATTTCTTCGCTCTTTCTCTTGCAAGATCTTCCACTACGTCTACACACTGACATCCACCATAGTAACGTTTTCCCGGATAGCCTTCTGCGTATTTATTTGTAAGCGGACTTCCCATTGCTGCCATGACTGCCTTACTTACCCAGTTCTCCGATGCGATAAGCTCCAGATGGGAATTCTGTCTGTCCATCTCTGCCTTTATGGCATCTGCAATTTCGCTGTCTGCTTTTTTAATTTCATCAAATGCGTACATACTTGAGTCCTCCTGGTTTGTTAAAAAATTGATTTGTTTAATATGATAGCACTTTACCATGGTGAATGCCAGTGTTTTTTTGTATATTTTTTCAGACATACATTCCTTTGGCATCTGCAAGGACTTCCACCGGCAGCTTCTCCTACATACTTTGGTATTAAAAAAAGAGGAAACCTCTGATGAAATTAATCATCAAAGGTCTCCTTTAATTTATCCATAAATCCTTTTTTCTTTTTGGTTTTATGTTCATGTTCTTCTGCTTTTTCGGATTTCTCTGTTCCAAGGGAATTACCCGTCAGATCATCGAATTTACGAAGTGCTTCTTTTGCTTCGGCACTTAAGTGCTCCGGTGTCTGGATAACCAGTGTTACATAATGATCGCCGCGAACCTGGGCATTTCTAAGAGATGGAACTCCCTTACCTTTCAGACGTACTTTTGTATCTGTCTTGGTTCCAGGTTTTACAGTGTAGATCACTTCTCCATCTACAGTCTTGATACGGATATCCGCACCAAGTGCTGCCTGTGCAAATGTAATCGGTACGGTTGAGAAGATATGCATATCCTGGCGCTGGAAGATCGGATGTCTTGATACCACAACCTCCACCAGAAGATCTCCTCTTGGTCCGCCGTTTACACCCGGCTCACCTTTTTCACGGATTCTGACGCTCTGACCATTATCAATACCTGCAGGAATGGATACAGATATCTTCTTCTTGCTTGATACATAGCCTGTTCCGCCGCAATCCGGACATTTTTCTTTTATAATCTTACCAGTTCCCTGACAATCTGGACAGGTCTGTACATTCTGTACAGTTCCAAAGAATGACTGCTGTGTATATACTACCTGACCTTTACCACCACACTTCGGACAAGTCTCCGGAGATGTTCCCGGTTTGGCACCTGTTCCGTTACATTTCGGACATGGGTCTTTTAATACAACGTCTAATTCTTTCTCGCATCCAAATACAGCCTCTTCAAATGTGATTCTGACACTCTTACGGATATTCATACCTTTCATCGGTCCCTGGTTCGCACGTCCGCCTCTGCGTCCGCCACCGAACAGATCTCCGAAGATATCTCCGAAAATGTCTCCAAAATCAGCACCGTTAAAGTCGAATCCGCCGTAACCGCCACCTGCTCCTGCACTTCCGTCAAAAGCAGCATGACCAAACTGATCATACTGGCGGCGTTTTTCCGGATCACTCAAGACTGCATATGCCTCAGAAGCTTCTTTGAACTTCTTTTCAGCTTCAGCATCACCCGGATTCATATCCGGGTGATACTTCTTGGCAACCTGTCTATATGCTTTTTTCAAAGTTGCTTCGTCAGCATCTTTACTGACCCCAAGCACCTCATAGTAATCTCTTTTTGACTCTGCCATTTTCTATTCCTCACTTAATGTTCTTAGACTTCTTTGTAATCTCCGTCTACGACATCGTCGCCCTGGAATCCTTCTGGTGCCGGACCTGCTCCTGCATTAGCTCCTGGCTGAGGACCTGCTCCCTGAGCTCCTGCTGCTGCGCCAGCCTGCTCATACATCTTTGTGAAGAGTTTCTGAGCACTCTCTGTCAGTTTTTCTTTACCAGCTTTAATCTCAGCAACCTGCTCATCTGTAAGAGTATCTGTATTTGCTTTTTCCAGTAACTCTTTCAGAGCTTTGCAGTCAGCTTCTACTGCTGCTTTATCTGCACCGTCAAGCTTGTCGCCAACTTCCTGCAGAGCTTTCTCTGTCTGGAATACCATAGCGTCAGCTTCGTTCTTAGCATCGATTCCTTCTTTACGTTTCTTATCCTGAGCTTCGAATTCAGCAGCTTCTTTTACAGCTTTGTCGATATCTTCATCAGACATGTTAGATCCTGCTGTAATTGTGATGTGCTGTTCTTTTCCAGTTCCAAGATCTTTTGCAGATACATTTACGATACCATTTGCATCGATATCGAATGTAACTTCGATCTGTGGGATTCCACGTGGAGCTGGTGCAATTCCGTCCAGTCTGAACTGTCCGAGGGATTTGTTATCTCTTGCGAACTGTCTTTCTCCCTGTACTACGTTGATATCAACGGCTGTCTGGTTATCAGCGGCTGTAGAGAAGATCTGGCTCTTCTTTGTAGGAATTGTTGTATTTCTCTCGATCAGACGAGTAGCTACACCACCCATTGTCTCGATAGACAGTGACAGTGGAGTTACATCCAGAAGAAGGATGTCGCCAGCGCCTGTATCTCCGGCAAGTTTACCACCCTGAACAGATGCTCCAAGTGCTACACACTCATCTGGGTTCAGAGATTTACTTGGCTCTTTACCTGTCAGACGTTTTACTTCTTCCTGTACTGCAGGGATACGTGTAGATCCACCAACTAACAGTACCTGACCAAGTTCAGAAGCTGTGATACCAGCGTCTGATAATGCTCTCTGTACCGGCTCAGATGTCTTCAGTACAAGATCATGTGTCAGTTCATCGAATTTAGCTCTTGTAAGGTTCATATCAAAATGTTTTGGACCTTCAGCTGTAGCTGTGATGAATGGAAGGTTAATGTTTGTTGTTGTTGCTGAAGAAAGCTCTTTTTTCGCTTTCTCAGCTGCTTCTTTTAATCTCTGAAGTGCCATCTTATCTGTAGATAAGTCAACACCTTCCTGTTTCTTGAACTCAGCGATCATATAATCTGTGATCTTCTGGTCGAAGTCATCTCCACCAAGTCTGTTGTTACCAGCTGTAGATAATACTTCGATAACTCCGTCACCGATCTCGATAACTGATACGTCGAATGTACCACCACCAAGGTCATATACCATGATCTTCTGTTCTTTTTCGTTGTCAAGACCATATGCAAGTGCTGCTGCTGTTGGCTCGTTGATGATACGTTTTACATCAAGACCAGCAATCTTACCAGCATCCTTTGTTGCCTGACGCTGAGCATCGTTGAAGTAAGCAGGTACTGTGATAACAGCTTCTGTTACTTTTTCTCCAAGGTATCCTTCTGCATCAGCTTTCAGCTTCTGAAGAATCATTGCTGAAATTTCCTGTGGAGAATATTTTTTATCTTCGATTGTTACTTTGTAATCAGATCCCATCTCTCTTTTAATAGAAGAGATTGTTCTCTCTGCATTTGTTACTGCCTGACGTTTTGCAGGTTCTCCGACAAGACGCTCACCTGTTTTTGTAAATGCAACTACAGATGGTGTTGTTCTTGCGCCTTCTGTATTAGCGATAACTGTTGGCTGTCCACCTTCCATTACGGCTACACAGCTGTTTGTTGTTCCTAAGTCAATACCTATAATTTTACCCATGATAAATTCCTCCTGTATTACTTTTATTTATTCTGAAAATTGTGAATATTTTGTTTTTAGTTTGCTACTTTTACCATGCTGTGTCTTACAACGGAATCACGGTATGTGTAGCCTTTCTGAAATTCTTCGGCAACTACATTTTCGCCAAAGTTTTCATCTTCTAC
The DNA here is from genome assembly GCF_977044405.1 of Dorea sp. Lineage (NCBI taxonomy): Bacteria > Bacillati > Bacillota > Clostridia > Lachnospirales > Lachnospiraceae > Dorea > Dorea sp. The sequence continues at coordinate 27,246 of NZ_CDRRQK010000012.1, read as the reverse complement.
ATGCATCACTGCATTGTGGAAATTCGGATCAAACTGCTGTCCTACTGCTTCGATAGGCTTTACATCGATTCCTTCAAGCGTGGTAAGCAGATGTTTGTATACCTTTTCCATTCCCTGAACGAACGGATCTTCTTTTTCTTCTTCCTTTACTGCATCTAATCCTCTTTCGAAGTTATCTACAACCGGAAGGATCTTTTCTATGATATCTTTTGCTCCGACTTCGTACATCTGGGATTTTTCCTTTTCTGTACGTTTGCGGAAGTTATCAAACTCTGCCATCTGACGGGTAAGCTTATCTGTAAGCTCTTCTATCTTCTCGTCTTTTTTATCTTTCTTTTTACCAAATAATTTTTTGCCAGGTTTCTTTTCTGCTGTATCTTCTGCTTCTTCTGTATCTTCTTCAGAAGTTTCTGTTGTATCTTCTGTATCAGCCTCTGTTTCTTTTGCTTCAGCAGCAGATTTTTTAGCCTCTTCTACAGCTTCTTTTACCATATCTTCCTGGCTTTTTTCCTGCTTATTTTCCAAGGGTTATTCCACCTTTCTATCGTTCTTATGAAACATATGATCCAGTTCTGACTGGAGACGCTTCATAGATTTTAAAACATGTTCATAATCCATACGTTTCGGTCCGATAATTCCTATCGTTCCCTTCATACCGTCACCCAATTCATAAGTTGCAGTCACAACGCTGCAGTCTCTCATGGTCTGTACCGGAGTCTCATCTCCGATATATACCTGAATGCCGGTATTCTCATCTTGTGCCAGGGTCTGTGTTACCAGTTCGGATAACTGCTGTTTTTCTTCAAATGCACTGATAATCTCCTGTGCACTCTGGTTATCACTTAATTCTGGATATTTGAAAATGTTTGTCGCACCGCTTGTGTAAATCTGCATATCATCATCCAGATGAATTGCATCCGCAACTGCGTCCAGTACATATCCGACTACCTGACTGTGGATTCCTGCCTGCTCTTTTAATCTGGCGATCAGTCCCAGGTTGATTTCTTCGATCGACATACCGTTGAGCGTTGTATTCAGCAGCATATTTAATTTCAGCAGATTCTCATTACTGATTGGTTCGTCAATGTTGATGATCTTGTTCTTGATCACGTTGCCGCCCAGTACGATGACTGCAATCACCTGTTCCTCATCTACCATAGATAACTGGATGAACTTAATCTTATTCGAATTGTTCATCGGAGTGGAAACCATTGTCGCATAATTCGTATTCGTTGCGAGAACTTTTGCTGCCTGCTTTAAAAGTTGATCCATCTTGTCTGCTTTATCAAGCATCTGTTCCTGCATCTCATTTAATTCCTGCTCTTTTTCCTCCATCAGCATATCTACATAGAGCCTGTATCCTTTGTCCGAAGGAATACGTCCTGCCGACGTATGAGGCTGGATGATATATCCCATCTCTTCCAGATCTGCCATCTCGTTACGGATTGTTGCTGAACTTAAATTCAGATCCGTGTATTTGGAAATTGTTCTGGAACCGACCGGTTCTCCTGTCTCCAGATAATTCTGGATGATTGCATGAAGTATTTTCAGTTTTCTTTCACTTAGTTCTTCATGATTTATCACCGGTACCTCCTCCTTTCGGTTTCTCAGGTTATTAGCACTCTTTTTATCTGAGTGCTAACACCTTTCGACTATTAAGATAGCACTCCCACATATTTTTGTCAACACTGTTTAGATATTTTTTACATTTTCATATGAATGCTTTCATACACGAAAAAAACAGGCCGGCTCTATATAATAGATTGCCTGCCTGTTTTCTATATAGTTATGTATGCAAGAGAAGCTGCCAGTGGAAGATTCTTTTGTATTTTTATACTGTCTTCAACGCAATTCCAAGAATATGTTTTGCGCACCTCTGAAGATCTGCCTTGGTAATTCCGCCGCCATTCTTCACAGCTTCTACGATATCCTCTACATTCTTCCTGCATCCCGGCATCTGAAGATCATTTCCGACCTTGATACACTGTACACTGTCGGAATAACTGTATTTTCCACTTTCTGACACCATTCCAAGCGCCGACGTATCCTGGGATGTGTACCAGTCTGTCATAATAAGGCCTTCAAATCCCCATTCATCACGTGCTACATTCTGAAGCATATCATAATGATTCGCTGCATGTGTTCCATTGATCAGATTATAAGATGTCATAATCGCATATGGCTGTGCTGTCTTAACTGCGATTTCAAATCCCTTAAGATAGATCTCTCTTAACGCTCTCTCGCTGATATGCGCATTCGTAAACATCCGGTTATCTTCCTGGTTATTCGCTGCAAAATGCTTGATCGTCGTTCCATGTCCCGCATAAGACTGTACACCTTTTGTATCAGCTGCCGCACACAAACCGGTAAGAAGCGGATCTTCTGAATAATATTCAAAGTTTCGTCCACACAGTGGATTCCTGTGGATATTCATTCCAGGTGCAAGCCACAGATGAATATGGAAGCGTTCCATCTCTTCTCCTACAATTTCACCCATTCTCTGAATAAGCTCCACATCCCATGACTGCGCAAGCGTTGTTGCGATCGGGATTGCCGTACAATACTGATAATAATCCTGTGTTCCTTCCGGTAATTCTTTTGCAAACGGCGCAATCTCCATTCCAAACTGTTCTCCGCCCGGCAATTTATTACCTTCTTTATCCGTTTTAAAATGCTTCTGTAACCGCAGCCCCGCCGGCCCGTCTGCCAGAATCAGATTCGGGATTTTCCGTTTTTCGATGAGTGCAGATGTCGTATCTCCGGCCGCTCCCGGTACACACGCGGATGCTGATCCGATCACATTGCCGCCTTCTTCCATCCGTTCGGTTCCCACACAGAGATCTGCCAGCTCTTCTACTGTCAGCTGTGCTACCAGCTCTTCAAGGGATGCATTTCCATTTTTTACATCCTTAAGTGTTAAGGTCTCGCCTGGCCTTTTGTCTTCCAGCACCGTACGCATAACTTCATATTCAACAATCTTTTTTTCAAAGTTTTCTGCATAGATCAGAATCGGACGCATAAAAGGTGTATCATCAAGCTCCAGATCAAAGATTGGAACCATATGATGGATCTCTTTTACGATTTCTTTGTCTTTCATTACATTTTTAAGCTGAACCGTCTGAACGGTCTCGTCCAGATCTATGATTGCAGCCACTTCCGTTGTACGTGAACTATTTCCCACACGGATTGTATACTCGCCTTCTTCCATGACCCAGACAGCATCATAACTGTCATAAGATGCCATGTCCTCTGTCGCAAATGTAATCGTTACAACTTCTGTTTCTTCAGGTGCAAGAAGCTTCGTCTTGGCAAATCCGGCAAGTTCCTGTGTCGGCTTTTCCATCACTCCGTCCGGTGCAGAATAATAGACCTGTACCACTTCTCTTCCCGGATACGTCTTGCCGGTATTGGTCACTTCTACTTCTACTGTTACCTGCTTTTCATCTGCCGTCACTTTTTTCGTAGACAATGCGAATTCCGTATAACTTTTCCCGTATCCAAAGCAATATAATGGCAGCACTCCAAATGTATCAAAGTAACGGTATCCGACATAGATTCCGTCACTGTAGTACTCATCATCCAGATTGCCATCCCTGTAACTGAACGTCCGTGAGGAAGGATAGTCATCGTATGACCTTGCCCATGTATCTGTCAATTTTCCAGACGGAACCGTCTTTGCTGTTAACACATCTGCCACCGCATAGCCACTCATATTTCCAGTCTGTCCAATCAGCATCATTGCCTGTATTCCGGAAATCTTCGTAAGTTCTGTCAGATCTATCACGCCACCGGTATTCAGTAACACAATGCAGTTATGATATTTTTCTGTCATGAACCTGATATTCTGAAGCTCTCTGTCACTCAGATAATAATCTCCCTTTTCTGCAAGACAGTCTTTTCCTTCACCGGAATTTCTTGCGATCACATAAACAGCCGCATCTGCGTCTTTTATATCCGCTTCTTCGATAACCGGCTGCTCCGGTTCTTGAAACGGATGTTTAAAACTTATGATTACAGACGGCTCTCCTGTCTCATCCGAAATGTTTTTCAGTTTTTTCAGATATGTTTCCTGCGCTTCTTTCATATCTTTATCGTATCTGTCCAGCCAGTCTTTTGTAACAATTTCAAATCCGGCCTCTTCGAGTCCCTGGGCAATGGAAATTGTTTTCCTTACATTAACATCTCCCGATCCTGTTCCGCCCTTCACCGTATGTCTGGCTCCGGTTCCATATAATGCAATTTTCTTTATCTTTTCTGAAAATGGTAATACACCATCATTTTCCAAAAGGACCATACATTCTCCGGCTAGACGGCGCACTTCATTCTCATGCTCTTTCTCATACTTCTGGATTTCATTTGTCTTCGATGCATAAATCTGTGCCATATATCTTCCTCTTTTCTTATTTATATAAATACTTTTTCGGTATGATCTGTGGTAGATAGCTCATAAAAATGCTTTCGTAATTTTATTTCATATATAACGAAATATATTTTCCGTTTTCTTATGCCACGCATCAGAGTGTTTCTACGAAAGAAAGTTTAACATATTTTTCTCTTATTTTTCTATATATTTGTATTAATTATTTCTTGCTAATTTCAAATCAGAAAAATGTTCCCCATATTTCACTTTTCCCTTGCTTCCTTGTAAAGATTATAATTATTTCAAGTTTTGTTGTTATTCCAACAACATTTTATTTCTTCTTTATAGTAGACTATTACTCACAGGAGCTGCTTCAGACAATTCCTTATGCAGGTTTTTTCAATTGCACTAGAGTTTGTCTGAAAAATGCTTTCTGTATCGTATAACTACGGTATAAAAACATTTTTTAATTTTTAAGAAAAGGGGAACACAATTATGATCAGAAAAATTATCCATATAAATGAAGAAAAATGTAACGGATGCGGCGCATGCGCCAACGCCTGTCATGAAGGGGCGATTCAGATGGTAGCTGGAAAAGCGAAATTGATGCGTGATGATTTCTGTGACGGTCTCGGTGATTGTCTTCCGGCCTGTCCTACAAATGCAATTACCTTCGAGGAACGTGAAGCAGTTGCTTATGACGATGATGCAGTAAAAGCTCACCTTGCAGCAAAAGGCCCGGAAGCACTTAAGAAACATCTGGATGCCAAAAAGGCGCACGCACATGATAACGATGCACCTACTGCACACCATGCCGGATGTCCCGGTTCCATGGCACGCGAGATTCATCATGAAGTTCCACATCACGGGGGATGTCCTGGTTCTATGGCACGTTCCGTTGAGCATAATACAGAAAGCACCGCACAGACTGCTTACTCCATGGAAAGCCAGCTCCGCCAGTGGCCGGTCCAGATAAAACTTGCACCGGTAAGTGCCCCATATTTCCAGAATGCAAATCTTCTGATTGCCGCAGACTGTACCGCTTATGCTTATGGCAATTTCCATAACCAGTTTATTAAAAACCATGTCGTACTGATCGGCTGTCCAAAGCTTGATGCCGTTGATTACACTGAAAAGCTTACAGAGATCATCAAATGTAACGATTTTAAGAGTCTTACCATTGTCCGCATGGAAGTACCTTGCTGCGGAGGTCTTGAGCACGCCGCCACAGAAGCACTTAAGGCAAGTGGAAAGTTCATTCCATGGCAGGTTGTAACAATAGGAATTGATGGAAGCATTAAAGAAAACTAATTGATGTTTCATGCACTTTCGGTTCCCCGGCAGTGCATGAAACACCCTGCCTATCTATTCTCCCGGATATATTCCATCCATTCTTTTATCTCTTTTTCATGCCCGTTATCACTTGGCTCATAGAATTTTTCTCCCATGATTTCATCTGGAAGGTATTGCTGTTCTACATAGTGATGTGGATAATTATGCGCATATTTGTATCCGATTCCATGTCCGAGCTTTTGTGCGCCTTTGTAATGGGCATCCTGTAAATGTGACGGCACTGTTGTCTTGGTTCGTTTTACGCTTGCCATTGCATCAAAGATTGCATTGCATGCGGCATTGCTTTTTGGCGCAGTTGCTACGTACGTCACTGCCTGCGAAAGGATGATCTGTGCTTCCGGCATGCCGATTCTTTCGACTGCCTGAGAAGCTGATACCGCAACTGTCAGTGCCATCGGATCTGCATTTCCTACATCTTCGGATGCACAGATCATGATACGTCTGGCGATGAACTTGATGTCTTCTCCTGCATATAACATTTTTGCCAGATAGTAGACTGCTGCATCAGGATCCGATCCGCGCATACTTTTGATAAAAGCAGAGATTGTATCATAGTGATTGTCTCCGGTCTTATCGTATTTTACCACACGTTTCTGGATGCATTCCGATGCTACGTCCAGCGTCAGGTGAATCTTCCCGTCTGCACTGCGTTCTGTCGTCAGGATTCCAAGTTCTACCGCATTCAATGCGCTTCTTGCATCCCCACCGGCAATATCTGCCAGAAACTCCAATGCATCATCATCAATCACCGCCTGATAGCTGCCCATTCCTTTTATATTATCATATACCGCTCTTTCAATCAGAGTCTTAATGTCTTCCTTACCAAGTGGATGTAATTCAAATATACTCGATCGGGAAAGAAGCGCTCCATTTACCTCAAAATACGGATTCTCCGTAGTTGCTCCAATCAGAATGATCGTACCATCTTCCACAAACGGAAGCAGATAGTCCTGCTGTCCTTTATTGAATCTATGGATCTCATCTACAAAAAGGATCGTCTTTTTATGATACATCCCCTGCATCTCTTTTGCTTTGCCAATCACTTCTTCCATATCCTTTTTACCTGCCGTCGTTGCATTGATCTGGGTAAATTCAGCACTTGTTGTATTGGCAATTACTTTTGCAAGTGTCGTCTTTCCCGTTCCCGGCGGCCCATAAAAGATAACCGAACTCAGCTTATCTGCTTTGATTGCACGATAAAGCAGTTTATCTTTTCCTATGATATGCTGCTGCCCTACGACTTCATCCAGAGTTGTCGGACGAAGTCTTGAAGCAAGCGGTGCTTCCTTTTCCATATTCTGTTCCCGCATATAGTCAAATAAATCCATCTATCTTCATCTCCATCGTTGTTCTTATTCCTATTCCAGAATCAGTTTATCGACTGTTACAAATTCAAATCCTTCTTTTTGCAGTGTATCGATGATCCGAAGTGCTGCATTTACACTGGACTCATAACAGTCATGTAATAGAATGATATCATTTTCCTTCGCCTGCGTCACTACTTTGTTGACAATTTCGTCTTCATTATTTGTCGTCCAGTCCAGAGGATCGATCGTCCACATCACCGGCATTACATCCAGCTCCCACTCCAGCTGCTTTTGCCATGCACCAAACGGTGGTCTCATATAAGAAACTTCTTCCCCTGTAATCTCTGTGATTGCTTCATTGGTCATCAAAATCTCTTCTTTTGCTTTTTCATCCGGTACACGGGTAATCTCCACATGATGATAAGTATGATTTCCCACCAGATGTCCTTCGTCCGCCTCCCGCTTCACAATCTCCGGTGCACTCTTTACATTTTCACCAATCAGGAAAAATGTTGCTTTTACATTCCGTTCTTTTAATCCATCCAAAAGCTTTCCTGTCCACGCTTTGCTTGGTCCGTCGTCAAATGTGATAGCTATCTGCGGTGCCTCTTTTATCATGCTTGAGGAAACGTATTGTACGGCTTTTTTGTTCTGATTCACCGCGGTATCTGATAAAACTTTTTGTGTGACTTCATTTCTCGTACTGGCATCTGTATTAGCATTCTTATTATTTTCCACTTGCATCATCTTTGTAATCAGCAAGTATATTCCTAATGTATATATCACACATATGGTAATTCTTTTTATTAGATTTTTATGGCCTGGTTTATATTTCATATGATGCCTGCATATTCCATTTCATTATACTATATGAATTGTTTTGCTGTTTAATGCACTATGTCATTGTGGCCTCTCGGTCCATGAGAAAGCGCTGGTATCCTGTCTGCTGCTAGATGTCACGATGCAGAAGTTCTAAGGCAGTCCAACTTTCCTAAGGACGAAAGGGCCTCCGCTCCAAACTCGCCCTTCGGCTCAAACAGTGTCGCTCCGTCCCTTTAACGGAAAGTCAAACTACCTAAGAACTTCTACACATCGCGCCAAAAATCGCTGCAAACAGGATACCAGCGCTTTCTCATGTCGTGACTGGCATATGGTAGTGTATGAAATAGTTGGAGGGCGTAACTTTGAGTCCTTACCCCGGGAATATCATAAAAAGAGCCACCAGAGACACTAAAATCGTCCCCATGGTTATAAAACATATATAAGAAAATGCTACGGTATTACGTAATCATATTATCTATAGAAAACGTAATAAACGTAGCATTTTTTATTTTTCGATATTTTGTAATGTCACAAGACCATAAAAAATACGGGGCATAAGACTTCCGGGGTAAGCATCCACGGTTACGCCCTCCGTTTGATACATTAATTATCGCCTGTCAATCACGACTTGCGTATGCCTTGGTATAAGGGCTGGGAATCCACCCCAAATTAATGTATTAAACAGCTTTTTTATTCTTCCGTGATTTTTTTGACACCGTCTTTTTCCCGGAGTTTTTCTTTCGCTTTTTATCTACATCCGGCTTTTTTCTCACACTCCAGCCAAATGTTCCAAGAGACTTTCCAAGTGTCAGATATTCTCCGTGTGAATATGCCAGAAGTCCGGCTTTTCCAAGCTGTAATCTTCCTTTTTCATCCAGATATTCTTCTCCTACCTGAACGGCTTCTACTTTCGCCAGGAACATATGATGTGATCCCAGTTCTTTTACTTCTGTCACGGTACACTCGATATTCACCGGACACTCTTCTATGATTGGGGCATACTGCAGTTTTGAAGCTTTTCCCTGTGTCAGGTGCATTGCTTCCCACTTATCTACATCCCTTCCGGATTTGACGCCACACCAGTCGGTTGCTTTTTTCAGCTTTTCTGTCGTCAGATTGACGACAAATTCCCCGCTGTCCTTTAAAAGTCCATATGAGTAACGCTCCGGTCTTACGGAGATATACAACATTGCCGGATTCGTACATACCGTTCCTGTCCAAGCCACGGTTATGATATTTGCTTTTCCCGACTTATCCGCAGTACTTACCATCACTGCCGGCAGCGGATATATCATATTTCCCGGTTTCCAAATCTGTTTTCCCATCTCTTTACTCCTACTGCTGAAGTTCACTTACCAGTGTTGGTATCAGCTGTTTCTTTCTGGATACAACGCCCTTTAAGATCATCTTTTCCACATCTTCCTTTAAGTCAAATGCATCGATGATATATTCTTTTGCTTTCGCTCCGCAGCACAGCAGTTCCGTTGATTCATCCAGAATGTCTGTAAGCATAAAGAATACCATCTGTACACCATTTTTTTCCAGTACTTCCGGCAGATACGGTGTCAGCATCTCTTTTACTTCCTGCAGTTCTTCCTTGCTCATGGAATTCAGCTGTCCTACTCCGAATACAATATCATTAACCGTAAACTGTTTGAAATCCTGGAAGCAGATATCTTCTGCAGTCTTTCCGGCAAGACTGCTTCCTGCCTTGAACATTGCCTGTGCCTGTTCTTCCAGATTGATTCCTGCAATCTTCGCAAGCTTCTTGGCAACCTTTTCATCCAGTGGTGTGCAGGTCGGTGAACGGAATAACAGTGTATCCGAAATAATTGCAGAACACAGAAGTCCTGCGATCGTCGGTGTCAGTTCTACGTCATTTTCTTTGTACATCTGATATACGATGGTCGCCGTACATCCAACCGGCTGGTTCCTAAAGAATACCGGCCCCATCGTCTCGATATTGCCCAGTCTGTGATGATCGATAATTTCTACAATCTCAGCTTCTTCAATTCCGTCCACTGCCTGATTCTTTTCATTATGATCTACCAGAATTACTTTTTTCTTACTTACATTCAGGAAACGACGTCTGGAAACAAATCCTTTGAATTTTCCATGTTTATCAATGATTGGGAAATCACGGTATTTTTTCTTTGCCATCACTTCCTTGATGTCTTCTACATAATCACTCATATGGAACGACGTAAGCGGCATCTTCGTCATAAAACGTTTTACCGGCACACTCTGATTGATCAGACGTGCAGCTGTAAATGTATCATGTGGTGTGCTGATGATGACTGTGCTCTGTGACTCCGCCCGTTTGATCACTTCCTCGGAAACGGTCGCATTCTGGCACACTACCATACAACTTACATCAATATCCAGTGCACAGATCTGCGATTCCACACGGTTTCCAAGAATAACCAGGTCATCCTTTTCAATGAATTCCTGCATCAGATCCGGACTTGATGCTCCGATTGCAACTTTTCCTTTGGTAAAATATCCATGTTCATTACCTGTTATCAACTCTCCGTCCAGAGTATGGATAATATTACGGTACTGCGTTCTTGCTTTTGCCAGAATTGTATTATCATATACATCCATATAAGAGGTTGCAATATCTCCAGTAGAGATAACACCCATAAGTTCCTCATCTCTTAAGATTGGAATGGTTTTGATATTATTCTCTTTCATCTTGATCCATGTATCTTTCAGCGATACATTCGGACCTACTCCATCAATCTGATGGATATCCATATCCTTTACCTGTAGTTTTACATTTTCCAGAAGATTCGGTGTCTTTACTCCAAATTTCTGTAAAACATAATGTGTCTCTTCATTTATCTGACCGGCTCTTTTTGCAATGTATTCATTACCGGTTATTTCTCTTTTCAAATTTGCATAAGCGATTGCTGAACAGATGGAATCCGTATCGGGATTCTTATGTCCCACAACGTATATTTTTCCTGCTTTCTTAGCCATATTTTATCTTTCACATCCTTTTCCTTATGATCTCTTAAGTATTAAGCTTGCCATCTTTTTCAGCTTTCGTCAACCTTTATTTCCATGTATTTCGTATTTTTCTTTGAACAATATTATAGTTGTATGCTATACTAAAAACAATACAGAAAACTTGCCACTGGCAGCTTCTCTTGCATACTTTATGCATACAGAACACTTACCACTGGTAACTTTTCTTCCATACTTAGGTATATAAAAGAACATTTCTAATCATGTTCTTAATAAAATAATAAGAAGGGAACAAAACACTATGAACGAAGAATTATTACACAAAGAAACACAGAACGAAGAAACATCAGTTACAATGGCTGACCTTGAGGGACATTTTGATGATGCAAACCCATGGAACGTCGTAGCATCTTACATGGAAAAAGGAACTATCCTTCCGGTTAAAGTCGAAGGAATCGTCAACGGCGGTGCCATTGCCATGGTTGAAGGCCTGCGCGGATTCATCCCTGCATCCAGATTATCACTGTCTTATATTGAAGATCTGGAAACTTACCTGTTAAAAGATATCGAAGTTAAAGTCATCGATGTAGATGAAGCGAATAACCGTCTTGTACTTTCTGCCCGTGAGATTCTGCAGGAAAAAGCAAGAAAAGAACGCGAAGCAAAGATTGCCAACATCAAAGTAGGCAGCGTTATGACAGGTACTGTAGAAAGTCTTCAGAACTATGGCGCATTCGTAGATCTTGGAGATGATCTCTCCGGACTGGTTCACGTATCCCAGATCAGTTTAAAACGAATCAAATCTCCTGCTGATGTATTAAATGTCGGCGATGAAGTAACTGTAAAAGTCATCGGAATCAAAGACGGAAAGATCAGCCTGAGCATGAAAGCTCTTGAAGAAGAAAAGAAAGAGGAAGAAGAAATCCATGTAGAGATTCCAAAAGCCGAAGAAATCGGAACCAGCCTCGGAGATCTTTTCAAAGGATTAAAATTAAATTAATGCTGAACCAAAAACGCTCCGCAACGGCCTAAAAAGGTTGTTGCGGAGCGTTTTTATTCAACTGCAAATATTTATTCCGGTTTCACCCTCTCCAAATCCCTAAGCCATGCATCCGAACATGCATCACTTGGCATTCTCCAGTCTCCTCTTGGCGAGAGGGCTACGGTTCCGACCTTCGGTCCGTCCGGCAGGCAGGAACGCTTGAACTGCTGGATAAAGAATCTTCTGCAGAATGTATACAGCCATTGATAGATGGTTGCATCATCGTATTCCCCGTCAAATGCATAACGGGCGATTCTGTATATCTTGCTTGGTTCATAACTGAATCTCAGAAGATAATACAGGAAGAAATCATGTAATTCATAAGGACCGACAAGATCCTCTGTCTTCTGTGCGATCTCGCCGTCTTTTGGCGGAAGAAGTTCCGGACTTACCGGTGTATCCAGGACATCATATAATACGTCTTTTAATTCCTGGTCCTCACAGGTATCCGCATAATAATGTACCAGATGTCTTACCAGTGTCTTAGGAACGGAGGCATTCACACCATACATAGACATATGATCTCCATTGTAAGTTGCCCATCCAAGAGCAAGCTCTGACATATCTCCGGTTCCGATTACGATACCACCTGTCTGGTTGGCAACATCCATCAACACCTGCGTTCTCTCTCTTGCCTGTGAGTTCTCATATGTCACGCTATGATCTTCCGGATCATGTCCGATGTCTTTAAAGTGCTGCTCAACCGCTGCTCCGACCGGAATCTCCCTAAGCGTGGCTCCAAGTTTCAATGACATCTTGCATGCATTCTGATAGGTTCTGTCTGTCGTTCCAAAGCAAGGCATCGTTACCGCGATCACACCACTTCTGTCCATTCCAAGTGCGTCAAATGCCTTGGCAGTAACAAGCAGTGCCAGTGTCGAATCCAGACCTCCCGAAATTCCTACAACAGCACTTTTTGCATGTGCATGTGCCAGACGCTTTTTCAGTCCCATCGCCTGGATTGTCAGAATCTCTTCACATCTTAAGTTTCTCTCTGCCATGACACTTGGCACGAATGGTCGGGATGCAAATGTTCTGGTAAGCTTTGTCTCTGTAATCTCTAATTCAAACGGAATGCGGATCAGTGTTCTCTCCTGCTCTGTCTTAAATGTCGTATTCTTTCTTCTTTCACTGAGCAGACGCTTCAGATCCAGCTCTGTATAGATCACTTCATTTACAAATCTGCTGCTGGATGCAAGTGTCGTTCCATTCTCTGCGATAATATTATGTCCGCCAAATACCAGGTCTGTCGTAGATTCTCCTTCTCCGGCATTTGCATAGATATAGCCACAGATCAGCCTTGCCGACTGTCCTTCGATCAGGCTTTCCCTGTAAGATGCCTTTCCGATGGTCTCATCACTTGCCGAACAGTTCACGATCACAGTCGCACCTTCTCTTGCAGCCAGTGTGCTTGGCGGAACCGGTGACCATACATCCTCGCAGATTTCAGCTGAGATAACGAGTTCTTCCATCTCTTTTGCTACAAATAAAAGCTGGGGACCAAATGGGATCTTCTCCCCGTTTAGTTCAATCCATCTGGCACTTTCCGGTCCCGGACGGAACTGGCGCATCTCATAGAATTCTCCGTAATTAGGTAAAAATGTCTTCGTTGTAAGTCCCAGAATCTTTCCTTTATTAAGTGCTGCTGCCACATTATACAGCTCACCGTCTACCGCAAGCGGAAGGCCTACAAATATAATCGCATCTTTATCACGTGTAGCCTCCGCAATCTGATACAATGCTTTTTTTGACTCTTTTAATAATATATCCTGCATGAACAAATCACTGCATGTATATCCCGTCACACACAACTCAGGAAATACAATCACTTTTGCCCCCTGCTTCGTTGTCTCTTCTATACTCTTACAGATATTTTCTGTATTATAAGCAACATCTGCCACACGGATATCCAGTGTTACTGCCGCTACCTTTACAAATCCATCTTTCATGACATTCTCCTTTTGACCAGATATGATTCCTTTTTATCCGGCCGTTTTTATCGTTTGCACTGTTTCAGAATTGTTTTTAATTCATCTACAGAATAATTATATGCCGTATTGCAGAAATGACACTTCACTTCAATGTCTTTTCCTTCATCGATCATATCCTGGATTTCTTTTTTTCCTACGCTGATAACCGCTTTTTCTACTCGCTCTTTTGAACAGTTGCAGTAAAATCTTGTTGGAAGTGTATCCGTAATTTCAAGTCCGAGATTACCAAGAAGAATCTCCAGGATCTGTTCCGGTGTCTCACCTTTTTTCAGATGATCTGTTACGGATGTAATGTTCTTTAAGTTTTCTTCGATCTGACTAATCGTCTCTTCTTTTGCAAATGGCATCATCTGGATGATAAATCCGCCTGCACATTCTACCGTATTATCTTTTGCCATCAATACCCCAAGTCCTACAGATGACGGTACCTGCTCTGAATTGGCAAAATAATACGTAAGATCTTCTGCAATCTCACTGGATACCAGGATCGTCTGTCCGGAATATGGCTCTTTTAATCCCATATCTTTGATTACCTGGATCAGTCCGATTCCAACTGCACCGCCGACGTCTAATTTTCCATTTTTTGGCGGCAGGATGACGTCCGGATTATTTACATATCCTTTTACATCCCCCTTGCTGTCCGCTGTTACGGTGATGCCGCCAAGCGGTCCGTCTCCTCTTACCTGCAGCGTCAGCATATCTGATTCATTTTTCATCATGCTTCCCATCATGGATCCTGCTGTTAAAAGTCTTCCAAGTGCTGCAGTTGCCACCGGGCTTGTATTATGATGTTCTCTTGCTTCCTCTACAAGTTCTCTTGTTGTTGCTGCAAATGCTCTTACCTGTCCATCTGCTGCAGTTGCTCTTACAATATAATCTTTCATATATAATAAATTCCTTTCCCGTTATTTTCCATATTCCCTTGCAATAACAGTAATCCTTTCACTGTTATGCATCGGGGCCTTCTGTGTATAGGCATCGTATGCCGTCACAAATTTCAGTCCGGATGCCTCGATCATCGACCGGATATCCCGGAGTGTATATGCCTTCTGAAAATGGCTCTCCTGATACTTGCGGTACAGGTCATCTTCTTCCTGTACAAATAGTGTCAGTTCATACTCATTGATCATTGATGTATGATCATAATAGTTTTCCCAGATAAAGCTGCATTCCTCTCTGTCTTCAGCGATTACCTGATTTCCCAGTATTTCTCTGTATTTGTATTCTGTGTTAAAGTCAAAGATAAAGATTCCCTGTGGATCCAGATAATTATTGACCAGACGGAACATTTCCTCAAGTTCTGCTTTTTCTGTAATATAATTCACAGAATCACAGACACTCACAACTGCTTTTACCGTTCCGTATAATTCAAATTCCTGCATATTCTGAAGCAGATATAAGATATCATGTCCGCTTTCAATCCGCTTTTCCATCGCTATCTCAAGCATGTCTTCCGAATTGTCCACACCGATCATATCGTATCCTTTTTCCGCCAGAAGCTCTGTCATACTTCCGGTTCCACATCCAAGCTCCAGAACCAGCCCGTCTTTCACTCCGTACTCTTTTAATCTCTCTTCCAGATAATCTGCCCATTCTTCATACGGCACATTATCCATGAATGTATCATAAACTTCGGCAAAGCTTGTATATGCCTCCATGTTCTCCTCCTTTGATCAGTATTTCCATTCTTTTCCTGTTGAAAAAATACCAACATCTCATTAACATTTCTATTATATCTGCTATCATACAAAAACGCAATTTATCTTTTTTTGACTTTTGGTCACTTTTTTGCTATACTTGTATATATGTTAGAAATTCTATACGAAAAAGGGAGTCTGGACACTTATGGGAAGAGTGGAAGAAAATAAAAAGAAGAAAAAAGAAGCTCTCTTTCGCACTGCGTATGAATTATTTACCACAAAGGGGATTAATTCTACTGCCATTTCGGATATTGTTGAAAAGGCAGGGGTCGCGAAAGGTACTTTTTACCTTTATTTTAAAGATAAATACGATATCAAAAACAAACTGATCGCACACAAGACCACAGAACTGTTCGACGATGCAAGCCATGCGTTGGATCGTTCCGGTATCACAGGGCTTGAGGATCAGCTGATTTTTGTTATTGATCATATTATAGATAAACTGGTCCATAACAAACCATTGCTGAATTTCATTTCCAAGAATCTGGTTATGGGTGCTTTAAAGTCTGCATTCTGGGCTAACGAAGAAAATGATGTTAATTTTTATGAACGTTATCTGAAGCTCATCGACGCCGATGAATATGACTATGAAGATGTCGACGTCATGCTCTTTACCATCGTAGAGCTTGCTGGTGCTTCCGGTTATAACTCCATCCTTTTCGGCGAGCCTGTTCCAATCGATGAGTACAAGCCATTCTTGTACCGGACGGTCCGGCTGATTATCCAAAGTCATAGAAAACTGTAAAAGACACCTGACATTACATGGAAATTTCTATTTTCTATTTCCTGTAATGTCAGGTGCCCTTTTCTATCATTCACTGACATCATTTATCAGTCAGTAATATCTATCATTTTCCCCAGACTCAAAAAAAGATGTTTTTAAATTGCAGTCAGAAGATTTACTTCGCCTGATATACTTCTTCTTCAATCTCTGTACGTGTTCCTTTGACAGAACCCTGTACCATCTCCGGCTTTCCGCCGCCACGTCCCTGGAACGTAGTATTTAACATCTTACTAAGCGGACGGACATCCTCTGACCTGCTTCCGATTACATAACGGTATCCTTCTTCATCCGTGCCGGCAAATACTGCACAGATTTCCGCACCCTTATCTAACAGCTTGTTCATCATCTCACGTGGAAGATTTCCAGATAAGGTACTGTCAAATACAGTTACGATTTTCTGATCTACTGCAATCTCAGCCACCCGGTATTCCAGAAGTTTCTGCTGCATTTCAGCCAGCTGGCTCTTCATGCGGTTCTGCTCATCTTTTAATCTTACAACTGCTTCTGCCACTTCATATTCTTTTGCACATAACAAAGCTGAGATTTCTTTTGTCATCGAATCTTTCTTCTCGTAATCTCTCATGGCGCGTCTGCCACAGAGCATTGTAATACGCTCGCCGCCTTTATAATTGACCATGCTTACAAGCTTGATCGCTCCGATCTCTCCGGTCGTCTTCACATGCGGTGCACAGCATGCACATACATCGTATCCTGGTATCTCCACGATACGGACCTGTCCTTCAATCTCAATTTTGCTGCGGTAATCCAGATCTTTTAATTCATCTTTTGACGGATACAGAATCTTTATCTCCAGATCCTGATACACTGCCTCATTTGCAGCTGCTTCAATCTCTTTTAACTGCTCTTTGCTGATCGGACCATCAAAATCCATTGTGCAGTAATCACTGCCCAGATGGAATCCGACATTATTATATCCGAATCTTTCGTGTACGATTCCGGACACGATATGCTCACCGGTATGCTGCTGCATCTTTTCGAAGCGCTCATCCCAGTTAATCTTTCCGTTAACTTCACTTCCGGCCTCCAGAGGTGCTTTTGTTGTATGATAGATCACATCGTCCTTCTCATGTACATCTGTAACCTCTGTATCTCCAAGCATCCCAGTATCCGCATACTGGCCACCGCCTTCCGGAAAGAAAACGGTCTGGTCCAGTACCACGCGGTATCCATCTTTTGCTTCTTCACAGGAAATTACTTTTGCTGTAAATTCAGTTCTGTGACTATCCTGGTAAAATAATTTCTCTGTCATCTGCGCTTACATCCTCTCCGGTGCTTCAAATCCCAGTACATCGATACATGCTTCCAGCACATCTTTTGTTACTTTTAAAAGTGCAATATAACTCTTCTGTTTTTCCTGATCTTCCTCTGCAAGAATCTTTGTCTCATGATAGAAACGGTTAAATGCATTGGCAAGATCGTAGATATATGCACAAATCTTATGTGGTGCAAGATCCTGGAACGCATTTGCCATAACATCGTTATATTTTGCCACTTCAAGCATCAGCGCTTTTTCACAGTCTGCATGTGCATCCTGTACTTTCAATCCATCCAGGTCATTGCCCTGTGCCTGGTATTTATTCAGGATTGACTTGATACGTACAATCGTATAGAGGATATACGGTCCTGTATTTCCCTCAAAAGAAGTAAATCTGTCCACATCAAATACATAATCCTTAGATGCCTGGTTTGACAGATCGCCATACTTAATTGCTGCAAGTCCGACTGTTTTCGCAGTCTGTCTTGCTTCGCTTTCTTCTACCGTACGGTTCTCATCAATCTTCTTATACATCTCTTCTGTAATCTCTGCGATCAGTCTCTCCAGACGCATAACACCGCCTTCTCTTGTCTTGAAAGGCTTTCCGTCTTTTCCATTCATAGTACCGAATCCCAGGAATTTCAGTTCTGTCTCTGCAGGCACGATACCTGTTTTCTTTGCAGAACGGAACACCTGTGTAAAATGAAGCTCCTGACGTTTGTCTACTACATAGATTACTTTATCCGGATGATAATCTTCTTCTCTCTGTACAAGTGTTGCAAGGTCTGTTGTTCCATATAAAGATGCTCCGTCAGACTTCTGGATCATACAAGGCGGAATTTCTTTGGTATCTGTCTCTTCCTGTACATCAATAACCAGTGCTCCCTGATCCTCGTGTGCAAATCCTTCTTTTTTCAGTCTGTCGATCATATCCGGAATATAAGCCTGTGCATCAGACTCCCCTTTCCACAGATCAAAGCTTACATTCAGGTTCTCATAATTCTTCTTCAGATCTGATACCGATACGTGGATGATATGATTCCAGATCGCACGGTATCCTCTGTGGCCGTTCTGTAACAAATATGTCGCATGCAATGCATTTTCCCTGTATACTTCATCTTCTTTTGCCTTACCACTGGCTGTTGGATAAATTTCTTCCAGCTCGCCGATGGTAAATGGTGCTTCCTCAGGGTATTCTCCTTCAAATGACTCATCAAAATATGGAAGCTCCGGTTTTCTTTCTTTCAGTTCTGTGATGATCAGCCCCATCTGATATCCCCAGTCTCCGAGGTGAATATCACCGAGTACTTTATGTCCCATCTTTCTTGCAATACGCTTCACACTTTCACCGATGATTGCCGAACGTAAATGTCCTACATGAAGCGGCTTTGCAACGTTTGGTCCGCCGTAATCCATGACGATCATTTCCGGCGTCTCTGCTTTTTCAATTCCAAGATCTTCTGTATCTTCCATCTGGTTTAGATAGTCTGCAACAAAAGATTTTTTCAATCTGATATTAATAAATCCAGGCTTTACTGCAACAACTTCTTCCATGCATGCACTGTCTTTTAATAATGCTACGACATCCTCAGCGATCATAATCGGCGCTTTTTTGTAAGCTTTCGCTCCTGCCATTGCACCATTACACTGGTATTCGCACAGATCCGGACGGTTTGATAATGTTACACGTCCATAACTTCTGTCATATCCGGCTTTTTCAAATGCATCTGCCAATTCTTCTGCAATATAGTCAATGATTTTTTTCATGGTATATTTCCTCCATTTCTTCCGCTATATCTTCCTATCTATCTCTCCCTGTTTTTCCCCGGAAATCCGGATTTTACAGGTATTTAGGCATAAAAAGTACACACCCGGGCGGATTCGAACCGCCGCTCCCGCCTCCGGAGGGCGGTGCTCTATCCCCTGAGCTACGGGTGCGCATACAATAACATTATGAAATTGCATTAACAATATTAACACATCTCATTCATAAAGTAAAGGAAATGCTTCGTACTTTTTTCAAGACTTTCCGATATCTGCATCCGTTCCAGGCATTTCCCCTACTTTTCTTACTCTTTATGGAATGAGTCGCCCGCTATTCCTGTCATAGTAATACACCTGATTTGAAAGGACCTCTTCTTCCTCCACCTGTGTTTCATTCATCTCTTTTACCAGTGCCTCCAGTTCTTCCTTTTCCGGTGCTTCGCTTTCTGCCACAAGGATTACTTCATGTACACTGCTTGGAAGGATATAATAGTTTTCTCCGATTACTTCTCCTGCCATCCGCAGTCTGTCCGGATACAGAAGCGCCGCCGCACCATAATTGCGCATCTCATTACTCAGGATATACATCTGCTCTCCCGGACCTTCTTCCTCCTCAAATCCAAGAAGTTCCTCCAGAATCTTTTTCATCTGCATAAATTCACATGGGAATATCTCCTGCGTATTCCTGCATGCATGATAGTAAAGATCTTCTTCTCTAATCTTCCACATCTTCAGATGCTCATTTTTCACCAGCATCGATGCAATCCCGTATTCATCTACTTCCAGGGCAACATAATATACAATTGCCAGATCCTGATATTCTTTGTACGGCACTTCCCTTAACAGCTCCTGATTCGCCGCCCTTCCGATCACACGGTATACGATCTTATCTTTGATCCGGTCATACTCTTTAAGCTTTTCCCCGTCTTTCCAAGAATCCTGAAATCTGATCTTTTCATATAATTCCAGTATATCTTTTACGATCGCATCCTGTGTCCGGCCACACAGGAACTGCTTATAATACTCCTCCAGATAAATCG
Source organism: Dorea sp. (assembly GCF_977044405.1). Classification (NCBI taxonomy): domain Bacteria; kingdom Bacillati; phylum Bacillota; class Clostridia; order Lachnospirales; family Lachnospiraceae; genus Dorea; species Dorea sp. The sequence goes on along the minus strand of NZ_CDRRQK010000012.1, from coordinate 6,837 downwards.
TCGGTGATATATTGATTCCTTCTTCTGTGACCATGATTCCTCTTTTTTTCACACCATTATTTTTCATGTTTGTGTGTATGGATACTCTTTTTTCTTCTGTTACCTCCTTTTTAATCTTTTTCTCTATTGCCTCAATAAACTGAACGTATGTCATAAAAATACCTTTCCCTTCCGGCAATATAAAGAATGATTCTTTGAAACATTGCAGCGATCTGTGCTGCGTGAAATAGTGATTCATTTAAGAAATATATGAAATATTATGGTAGCTCAATTATAAAAAAGCCCTGCAAAAATTGCAAGACTTTTTTTATAATTTTCTACATATTTTTTCAGATTATGCTCTTGAAAGATATGCTCCTGTACGTGTATCAATCTTGATTGTTTCGCCCTGATCAACGAATAATGGTACGTTAACCTTTGCTCCTGTCTCAACAATTGCAGGTTTTGTAGCTCCTGTAGCTGTATTACCTTTTACTCCAGGCTCTGTCTCTGTAACAACCAGCTCAACACTAAGCGGTGGCTCGATGGCGAAAGCATTTCCCTGATAGAAGCTGATAGATACTTCTTCATTCTCTTTTACAAACTTCATAGAATCTGCTGCATCTTCAGCGCTGATCATGATCTGCTCAAATGTCTCATTGTCCATGTAGTTGTAGAATTCCCCATCATTATAGAGATACTGCATTTTCTTTCTCTCAATATGTGCCTGCTCAAATGTCTCTGTTGGACGGAATGTAGTCTCTACTACACCACCATCGATAATATTTTTCATTTTAACACGTACGAATGCAGCACCCTTTCCTGGTTTTACATGCATGAAATCGATAACCTGACATACTTTTCCGTCAACTTCGATTGTCACACCATTACGGATGTCTCCTGCTGAAACTTTTGCCATTATCTTATCCTCCTTAAATCGCGCAAATGCGCTTGCGTAATTTTCATCTCATATCATTTTATAATACATGATGTTATTTTTCAACCTTTTTTTCGTGTGTCTGACTCTTCTTATAAAAATGTAACACAATTTTCTCCAGATACCGCTTCAATACGATCTGGATTTCTTCCTTGGGATGGATCGGTTTTACCAGAACATTTGGTATCCCGGCTCTCTTGGCTCCCCATACATCTGTAAAGAGCTGATCACCTATGAATACCGTACTTTTCCGGTCTGTACCCATAATCTCCATTGCCTTCAGATAGTTCTTCGTAGACGGTTTATGTGCATTATACACATAGTCCACCTGAATATCCTGGTTGAACATCTCAACTCTTGGCTTCTGGTTATTCGAGATCAGGCAACAACGAAATCCAATCTTTTTCAATCTGGCAAACAGTGCCTTTGCCCTGTCATCTGCCGGTGCCCCGTGAGGTACCAGCGTGTTGTCGATATCAAAGATCACTCCCCGCACACCTTCTTCATATAATTTTTCAAAATCAATTACATAGGTAGATGCAACATAGTGATCCGGGAAAAATTTATCAAACATACTATTCTTCTGACTCCTGCAGACGCTGAACCAGTTCTTCACAGATCTGAAGGACTGACTTATTGTCTGTATTAATTACGATATCTGCTGCCGCTTCATATTTTTCACGACGCTGTTCCATAAGTTCTGAGATACCTTTGACATTCTTTCTTCCGTTCAGCACCGGTCTGTCGTTGCTGTCTTTTACACGTTCGTAGATTGTCTCTGGTGTTGCAGTAAGAAGTACGACTCTTCCGTTCTTCTTCATCTCAGCAACATTTCTCTCTCTTAATGCAGCTCCACCACCACAAGAGATAACTGCATTCTTATGCGACTGCATTTCGATCAGAAGGTTTGTCTCAAGGTCACGGAAATATTCTTCACCATATGTAGCAAAGATATCCGGAATGCTCATCTCTTCACGCTCTGCAATTACCTGATCCATCTCTACGATATCCATATCGAACACTGTGCTTAAGTAATCAGAAATCGTTGTCTTACCGGCGCCCATGAATCCAATCAGGACGATATTGTAATCGAACAGTTTTCTTGCCTGGATTCTCTTACTGTTACGTAAGATGCATCCAAATACATCAAATATCTCTTCTTTATATTTATTATCTTCAAGTTTTTCTTCCAGACGCTTTTTCTGTTTTTCTTCCTGCTGCGGCTGTAAGATTGGCATTCCATACTCTTCTTTATATGCCATAATCTTTTCAATAATTGAATTACGTTCTACCAATGCGTCAATAATCTTATCATCGCATAAAGCCAATTGCTCTCTGTACATTTCTAAATCATTCATGTCTTGTGCTCTCCTATAAAAACTTTCGCCTACATACTTTTGTATTATAGCAATAAACCCGGATTCATGCAATATTATACTGTATATTCATTCAGTACTTTTGTATATTTTTACTTTCTTTCTTAAAATCCATAGACAAAATCTATCAACTTTCACAAAAATATGAATTTGTCTTTTATTTAACAAGGCCATATAATCAAAGTATAACAATCAATTATAATGTTTAAATGGAGGATGACAAACTATGAAAAACAATTTTCCACACGTATTCAGCCCTCTGACTGTCAGAGGTATGACACTCAAGAACCGTGTTGTAATGATGCCTATGGGAAGTGATTTCGCCGGACATGATGGGGAATTAAGCGACGAACATATCAAATACTATGAACTGCGTGCACGTGGCGGCACAGGACTTATTATGGTAGAAAATGTCTGTGTAAAATATCCGGAAGGATCAAACGGAACCACACAGCTTCGTCTGGACAAGGACTGCTACATTCCACGTCTGTTCACGTTAACAGAAGCCTGTCACAGACAGGGTGCTCTGATGGGAATTCAGATCAACCACGCAGGAGCTTCTGCTATGAGCTCAAGAATCGGTATGCAGCCAGTATCTGCTTCCCGTTTTCCATCCAAAGCCGGTGGTGAGATTCCTCGCGGACTTTCAAAAGAAGAGATTGAAAGCATTGCTAAAGATTACGGAACAGCTGCAAAAAGAGCCGTTAACGCTGGATTTGACGTTGTAGAGATCCACGCTGGACACTCTTACCTGATCAGCCAGTTCTTATCTCCTACTACCAACGACCGTACAGATGAGTTTGGAGGAAGCGCTGAAAACCGCGCACGTTTCTGCCGCATGGTCATCGATGAAGTACGTAAAGCAGTAGGACCTAGAGTTCCGATCTCATTACGTCTTAGTGTAGATGAACTTGTAGAAGGTGGTAATACGGTAGAAGATTGCCTGGAATATCTGGAATATCTGAACGACGAAGTAGATATCTACGATACTTCCGCAGGACTGAATGCTTCTATCCAGTACCAGATCGATGCCAACTATCTGGAAGACGGATGGCGTTCATACATGGCAAAAGCTGTCCGCGATAAATTCGGAAAACCAACGATTGCAATCGGAAACATCCGTGATCCTAAGGTAGCTGATGATATCCTTGCAAGAGGCGATGCTGATCTGATCGGTATGGGACGTGGACTGATTGCTGATCCAGACTGGTGTAATAAAGCACAGTACGGTGACGTATGTGATATCCGTAAATGTATCTCTTGTAATGTCGGATGTGTTGGTAACCGTATCGGTGGTAACAAACCACTTCGTTGTACGATCAACCCGGATCTGATCAACGGAGAAGCTTACAAGAAACAAAAAGTAAACAAACCATGCAGCGTTGTAGTTGTAGGTGCCGGAACTGCCGGACTGGAAGCTGCATGTACTGCTGCTGAGGTTGGATGCAAGGTTACATTATTAGAAAAAGGAAAAGAAGTTGGTGGTCTGTCTGTAGAGATTTCAAAGATTCCTGCAAAGAAGAGACTTGCTGATTTTCCAACTTACTTAAAACACCGTGCTTCCAAACTTTCAAACCTTACTATTAAAACAGGTGTTGACGCAACCGTTGCTGAGATTAAGAAATACAAACCAGACCTCGTTGTAAACTCAACCGGTTCTGTACCTCTTCTTCCACCAATCGAAGGATTACATGACAACCTTGGAAAGAAAGGTTCTAACGTATATTCAATCAAAGACATGATTGCTAACTTAAAGAACTATCCGGAAGACATGACAGGTAAGAAAGTTGTCGTTGTCGGCGGCGGTGCCGTAGGACTTGATGTTGTTGAATTTTTCGCTCCACGTGGTGCTGAGACAACGATCATCGAAATGATGCCGATCATCGGAAATGGTCTGGATGCTTCTTCTACATCAAGCATGAAAGAATGCATGACAAAACACAATGTAAGACAGATGACAAATACTGCTCTTCAGAAAGTAAATGCACATTCTTTCCTTGTAAAATACGACGGAAAAGAAGAAGAACTTCCATTTGATTATGGATTCGTATGCCTTGGTATGAGAGCCAACGCTCCAATCTGGAACGACATCCAGGAAGCTTTTGTTGGTGAAGATGTTGAAGTTCTTAACATCGGTGACTCTGTCCGCGCAAGACGTATCATCGACGGAACAGATGCCGGACGTCACATGGTATTAAACACACTGGAAAGATTAAACTATCTTTAAAATATGACCCTTAAAGGGGTACCCCTTTCCAATATAAAATATAAATACAAAAGAGAAAGCTTCGGAGAATCGCAGGTAATGAATGATTCTCCGAAGCTTTTTCTATATTCGATCAGTTCAACATCTTATTTATTTTATTTCTTCAGAATTCTCTCTTCTCCATCACCCGCATAGAGATTATCATAGAGATCACACCAACGATCCCCCACATGATCACACTGACTCCAAGAATTCCTTTGCTACCCAATTTATCCATCTGATTCAATATACACTTTGCATTCTGTGCAACCTTTGTTCCTTCCGCGAATTCCTGCATCAATATTCCTAATGCAACAACCAATAGAACTATTGTAACTAACGCAATTCTCCCTCTTTCTGGCCCAAACTTTAACTGTGCCGGAAGTGCAACTGCAACCATCAATAATCCTGCTGTGACTCCACCGATACAACAACTCATCCAGTCACCCCATGTAATATTACCTGTTTTTATCATAGCTGTAATACACCACATGATCATGGATACTATCAAACCGATCAAAAGCAAAATTCCAGCAAAGAAATATTTTTCTTTTACATAATCTTTCTTTGTAATCGGTAAAGTAAATAAAAATGCAGAACCATTTTCATATTCATCATAACTGACTGTTGTAAGTGAAAGTAATGCTACCATGGAACATACATAAGCCACGCCAAACGCTTCGCTTCCATTTATCATAAAAACAATCACACATCCCATTACTATTAACAGGAAATATAGCTGTCCTTTTATCAAACGAAAATCTTTTATCAATAATCCTTTCATACCTTTTCCCCCTGAATCATAATGGTTATCAACTCATCAATGTTCCCTTTTTCGATTACTATTTCCGGATAATTTTCCAGATAAAACTGTTTCTGGTCCGTAAGACATCTGTATCCAAATGTATCTTTATGTTTTTTCAAAATATACGTATGATCCAGTTCCTGATACTGTTCTTTGGATACTTTCAAAACACCATATTCTTCCAGCAGGCGGTCTGTTTCCTCATGCAGAATAATCTTTCCATTATCAATCATATACAGATCATCGCAAAATCCTTCCAGATCACTGGAAATATGTGAACTGATCAGAATACTTCTGCCCGGCATCTCCATATATTCCCTTAACATATCCAGAATCTGTTCCCTTGCCACAACGTCCAGTCCCGCCGTCGGTTCATCCAGGACCAAGAGTTTCGCATCATGTGAAAGTGCCGCAAGAATCTGTAATTTTCTGTTCATACCAGTTGAAAATTCTTTGATTTTTTTCTTAAACGGTAATTTAAACTTTTCACACCCTTTCAGAAACCATGTCTTATCAAATTTCTGATACATTGCACCAAGTATCGGAACCAGGTCATTGATTGACAAATATCCGTTAAATCCACTTCCTGCCATTACCACGCCAATCTGTTCCCGTTCTTCTTTTCCCAGTAATTCCGGAGTTTTTCCCAGAATTTCTATTTTTCCGGAGTCACTTCTGATAAGCCCAAGCATTGCTTTAAATGCAGTGCTCTTTCCGGCTCCGTTCTGTCCGACCAGACCAGTGATCCAGCCCTCCTTGATCTCCATTGAACAATCCAGTTCAAAATCCTTATACTGTTTTTTTACCTTTTCGAGTTTTACCATCCTTAATCCTCCAAAACAATCTGAAACAATTCCCTGATCTCCAGATCACTCATGCCACAGCTTCTGCCTTTCCGGATGGCCATCTCCAAATCAGCTTCAACTTCTCTTTTCTTTTCCTCCAGCATCGTCTCCTGATTCGCACAGGCAACGAAGCTGCCTTTTCCATGAACTGTAACAATAAATCCTTCTTCTTCCAGTCCATCATAGGCTTTCTTAACCGTCAGTGCACTGACTTTCAACTCTTTTGCAAATGTACGTACGGAAGGAAGTGCTGTATCTTCCTTCCATTCCCCATGCATAATCTTCTCCTTAATCTGCCCCATAATCTGTTCGTAAATGGGCTGCATGGATGAGTGATTAATGATTATGTTCATAACATGTTCCTCCGTTGTTAACAGTATATAACAGTATAGAACTGTTGTCAACTGTTATATGCTGTTTATTGCTGTTTAATACATTAATTTGGGGTGGATTCCCGGTCCTTGCGTATGCCTTGGTATAAGATCTGGTCCGCGACTCCATGAGGCAAGAAGTAGTAAGAGAGCCTGAATTCCCTAAAAGCAACAGAAAGCAAACCCAAACTCGACGTTCGTCTCAAACAGTGGATTTGCTTTCTGTTAACGGGAATCCAGACTCTCTAACTACTTCTAAGCCTCATTCCGAATGCTACC
>NZ_CDRRQK010000011.1:0-94672 GCF_977044405.1 Dorea sp. | reverse complement strand
TTTGACTTTCCGTTAAAGGGACGGAGCGACACTGTTTGAGGCGCATGCCGAGTTTGGAGCGGAGTCCCTTTCGTCCTTAGGAAAGTCGGACTGCCTTAGAACTTCTGCATCGTGACATCTAGCAGCAAATAGGATACCAGCGCTTTCTCATGGACCGGGATGCCACAATGAAACAGTGTATTAAACAGCAATACTATCTAAGGTATCAAAAAATTCCGGATAAGAGACATCCACGCATTGACTATCCACAATCTCCGTCTCCCCATCAGCCGCAAGGCCTGCAATTGAAAACGCCATCGCAATACGATGATCCAGGAAACTCTGGATAGAAGCGCCGGATAAGTGGCCGGTTCCTTCAATGATCATTCCGTCCTCTGTCGGAGTGATATCTGCTCCCATAGCCTTTAATCCGGCTGTGACGGTATCAATACGGTTCGTTTCTTTTACCTTTAATTCGGCAGCATCTTTAATAACAGTTGTACCTTCCGCAAAAGCAGCCATAACAGCGATCATCGGGATCTCATCAATCAGAGTCGGGATGATATCACCTTCTACGGTAGTTCCCTTTAACTGGCTGAAGCGTACCAGAAGATCGGCACGGCCTTCCCCGCCTTCAAATGACTGATTTATAGTTTCGATGTCGGCACCCATAGCTTTGCAGACCTTTAAGAAACCGGCACGTGTGAAGTTGGTTCCGACATTTTTTACTAATAATTCCGAACCAGGAACTAAAAGTGCGGCTGCAATAAAGTAAGCAGCAGAAGAGATGTCTCCAGGAACACAGATCTGCTGGCCGTAGAGCTCTTCACAAGGTTCCACGTGTGCGGTTGCAGTTCCGTCTGCGTGCAGGTCGGTAGCGACATAGGCACCAAATCCCTGTAACATCAGTTCGGTGTGATTCCTTGATAAGGCCGGTTCCGTAACCGAAGTCGGAGCATCTGCATACAGTCCTGCGAGAAGCACTGCAGATTTTACCTGGGCAGAGGCAACCGGTGACTGGTAGTGGATTCCGTGAAGTGTACCAGGTTCAATACAAAGAGGGGCACATCCGTTGTCATTCAGACTTGTGATGTTTGCCCCCATACTGTTAAGCGGTGTCATGATACGCTTCATCGGCCTGGAATTCAGGGAAGCATCCCCTGATAATACGGTAGGGAAACTCTGACCGGAAAGAATACCGGAGATCAGCCTTGTAGTTGTTCCGCTGTTCCCTACATTTAAAGTTTCGTTTGGTGCACGAAGTCCACGGAGTCCTTTTCCGTGTACCAGGATGCTGGAAGGCTTCCGTTCAATCTCTACGCCCATCTTGCGGAAACAGCCGATCGTAGACAGACAGTCAGCGCCTTCCAGAAAATGTGTGATCTCAGTGGTTCCAAGTGCGATGGAACCTAACATAATAGAACGGTGGGAGATGGATTTATCTCCCGGTATCGTTACTTCTCCTTTTAATTCCTTCACTGGGGAAATTGTTCTAACGCTCATAGACAATGTACCTGAATTTCTGCAGTAATTCTACAGCTCTCTTCGTTGAGTCTTCATCGTAGAATTCAATACGCAGAACCCCTTCTTCAAATTCTCGGTTGTGTATAATTCCAATGTTTTTAATACTGATATTATTAGACGCAAGGATTGTTGCAATGGCAGCAATTCCACCGGCTTCATCGATGATATCACAGTATACGGCAAATGCTTTTTTAATCGGGCCTGCAGAAGATGCCGGCATAGAATTCCGGTAATTTCTGGACGAATCAAAACGGTTATAAAGATCCAGATCATCCTCACGCTCGATTGCTTCTTTAAAATCTTCCAGGGAATCAATGTACTGATCCAGTATGTCCACAATATTCTGCTTATTCTTAAGGCAGATGTTCTGCCACATGATCGGTGAAGATGAAGCAATACGTGTGATGTCTTTGAATCCTCCGGCAGCCAGATTCTTCATAAGCTCATCGTTGGTATCATGCTGCTTTACAAAATTCACCAGTGAAGAAGCGATGATATGTGGAAGATGACTGATTGTTCCGGTGATATAGTCATGAAGCTGGTAATCTAACACAATCGGAAGTGCTTTTAAGCTTTCGATAAAATGTTCATATGCATCCACTTTTTCCTGAGATACCTCGCTGGTAGGTGTCAGGATATAGTAAGCATTTTCAATCAGCATGGCTTTGGAATTACTATATCCACTTTTCTCGGAACCGGCCATCGGATGACCACCGATAAAATATTTTTCAATTCCAAGAGCTTTGACTTCTTCGTGTATATTGGTTTTTACGCTTCCTACATCGGTAAGAATGCAGTCATCGTTCAGATATTCTGTAATCTGTTTCAAATATGCTGTATTCGATGCGACAGGTGCGCATAAAAATATATAGTTACAATTATGGAAATTATTGTCAATTGTGGTTGCGGCGACATCAATCGTGGATTCCTGGGTTGCGAGAGCCAGGGATTCTTTGCTTTTGTCGAAGGCCACAATTTCGTAATCAGGATAGTACTGACGGATTGCCTTTGCAATAGAACCGCCGATAAGACCAAGCCCGATAAATCCGATTTTGTGTTTCATGATGTTTCCTCCTTGTATGATGTACGTTTGAAATCGGTAAAAATTATTTTATAACATTTTATAATGTATAGATTTCCAGTACCTATTGTAACGTGTGACAGGATGATTTGTCAATGCTATGATGCTTTAAAGTGAAAAAGCATACAAAAAGAAGCAGGCTCTGTAGGTGCCAGGTCCGTTGTATATGTAGTGTTACAGGAAGAAGGAATGGTATAAAATGTAAGTTTGGTGAAATATGACTACAAAATGTTCGGAAAATTCAGAAATAAGTGAAAAAGCACATCTATTTGAAAAATAACGGGAAAATAATCTGTGTAAAGTGTATAAAAGTGTTGTAAAAAACGAGAAAGTTTAGTACAATATCTACATGAGATTTTACCAAAATAAGGAGGCAGCTATATGAAAGTTTACAGAACGGACGAAATCAGGAACGTGGTTCTCTTAGGACACGGTGGAAGCGGAAAGACCAGTCTTGCAGAGGCCATGGCATATGTATCAGGCGCGACGAATCGAATGGGAAAGATTACCGATGGCAATACAATCAGTGATTTTGATAAAGAAGAACAGAAACGTGAATTTTCGATCAGTACAACCCTGATCCCTATTGAATGGGAGAAGGCAAAGATCAATATCCTGGACACACCTGGATATTTTGACTTTGTCGGAGAAGTAGAAGAGGCTGTAAGTGCCGCCGATGCAGCAGTCATCGTTGTATCCGGTAAGGCAGGTGTGGAAGTTGGTACAGAAAAAGCGTGGGAACTTTGTGACAAGTACAAACTTCCAAGAATGGTATATGTAACAGAGATGGACGTGGACGATGCAAGTTTCCGTCAGGTAGTACAGGATCTGACAGACCGTTACGGCAAAGTGATCGCACCACATTTCCAGCCGATCCGCGAGAATGAAAAATTAGTTGGGTATGTCAATGTTATAAAGAATGCAGGAAGACGTTATACAGGTATCGGACAGAGAGAAGAATGTGAAATCCCGGAATACTGTAAACCAAACCTTGAGATCTACCGTGATAAGCTGTTAGAGGCTGTGGCAGAGACAAGTGAAGCATTTATGGAAAGATATTTTGAAGGGGATGAGTTCTCAGTAGAAGAGATCCGTTCTGCAATGCGTACGGAAGTAATGGATGGGGATATCGTACCGGTTGCAATGGGATCCAATATCCAGGCACAGGGAGTTGCAAACCTGTTATCTGATATCGTAAGATTCTTCCCAAGCCCGGACAGCAGAAGCTGCGCAGGCATTAATAAGAAGACAAATGAGATCTTTGAAGCAGATTACGACTTTGCAAAGGCAAAATCCGCATATGTATTTAAGACAATGGTAGATCCGTTTATCGGAAAATATTCATTTGTAAAGGTATGCTCCGGTGTGTTAAAAGGAGATGATACCTTATATAATGGAGAATCGGATGCTGAGGCAAAACTTGGAAAGATCTATACCATGGTAGGTAACAAACCGACAGAAGTCAGTGAGTTATTTGCAGGAGATATCGGAGCAATCGCAAAACTTGCCAATACAAAGACCGGCGATACACTTTCTACCAAGAATACACCAGTTATGTATGGTAAGACAGACTACTCAAAACCATATACATATATGAAATATACCTGCAATAATAAAGGTGACGAAGATAAAGTGTCACAGGCTCTTCAGAAGATGATGGCAGAGGATGTAACATTAAAAGCTGTGAATGACAGTGAGAACCGTCAGACACTTCTCTATGGAATGGGAGACCAGCATCTGGAGATTACAGCAAGCAAGCTTGCAGCACGTTATAAATGTGAGATTAAGCTTGAAACTCCAAAGGTTGCATTCCGTGAGACGATTAAGAAAAAATCAGACGTAGATTCCAAATATAAGAAACAGTCCGGCGGACATGGACAGTACGGACATGTTAAGATGAGATTCGAGCCATCTGGAGACCTTGAGACACCATATGTATTCGAAGAAGAAGTAGTAGGCGGAGCTGTTCCAAAGAACTACTTCCCGGCAGTGGAAAAAGGTCTGCAGGATGCAGTTGTTAAAGGACCTCTTGCTGGTTATCCGGTAGTTGGTGTGAAGGCAGTATTATACGATGGATCTTACCATCCGGTAGATTCTTCCGAGATGGCATTCAAGACTGCAACTATTCAGGCATTTAAGAAAGGTTTCATGGAAGCTTCACCAGTACTCTTAGAGCCAATCGCATCCATGACAGTGACGGTTCCGGATGACTATACCGGAGATGTAATGGGAGATCTGAATAAACGCAGGGGCCGTGTCCTTGGTATGACACCGATCACAGGCGGAAAACAGGAAATCGTAGCAGATATCCCGATGACAGGACTCTTTGGATATTGTACAGTACTGCGTTCTATGACAGGTGGACGGGGAACCTACTCTTATGAGTTCGCACGTTACGAACAGGCACCTTCGGATGTACAGGAAGCAGAGATTGCAAAGCGTGCAAAAGAAGAATAATAGTTAAGAAAACGTTTAACATAGAAGAAAAGCCCGTAAGGGCTTTTTTTCTTGATACAAAGGTGCTATAATCTCTTGTGTTAAAATTCAAGGTATCCGAATCAAAAGAAATTCAAAGATACAATATATGTGAGGTCAGGGAATGAAAATTGTGATTATTGGGGACGGAAAAGTGGGACATAAGTTAACCACCCAGCTGTCCGAAGAAAATTATGATGTGGTTTTGATTGATCAAAATGAAGGAAAATTAAAGGAAGCCGTGAATGAACTGGATATCTTCTGTATCACAGGTAATGGTGCAGACGTAGAAGTTCAGAAACAGGCGGATGTTCCGCATGCGGATCTTGTAATAGCCTGTGCATCTACAGACGAGCTGAATATGTTAAGCTGTCTGCTGGCAAAGAGATTAGGCGCAAGACATACCATTGCAAGAGTGCGTAATCCGATTTACTACAGACAGATCGATCTTTTAAAAGAAGATCTGCATCTGAGTATGGCGGTTAATCCGGAACGTGCGGCGGCAAATGAAGTATCCAGAGTACTTCTTTTCCCGGAAACGAGTAAGGTCGAGACATTTATGAAAGGCCGTGTGGAACTGGTAGAATTCATTGTAAGAGAAGACAGTGCATTAGCAGGTCTGTCACTTGCAGAGGTTTACAGAAAGTTCCAGATTAAGATTCTGGTCTGTGCAGTTAAGAGAGGAAAAGAAATCCATATTCCGGATGGTAACTTTGTACTGGAAAAAGGAGACCGTATGCATATTGTTGCAACGCATCAGGATCTGAAAACTTTTTTCCGTTCACTTGGACACCGCAATGTAAAGGTGAAAAAAGTACTGATCTGCGGAGGCGGACATGTGTGTTTTTATCTTGCTATGCAGCTTTTACAGGTTGGAATGCAGGTGAAAATTATAGAACAGAATCTGAAAAGATGCGAAGAATTATGCGAGTTGCTTCCAAAGGCAACGATTATTCACGGAGATGCTGCCGATCATGATCTTCTTATGGAAGAAGGAATCAATGAAGCAGATGCGTTGATCGCACTGACCGGTATGGATGAAGAGAATATCATTATGGCATTATTTGCAAAACTTCAGGGAGTCAATAAGATTGTGGCAAAGGTGAATGAGGATTCACGAGCACAGATGGTAGAAGGACTCGGAATTGATTCGATCGTATCTGCCAAGAGTGCGACAGCAGATGCTATCATGAGTTATGTACGCGCAAGAAATGAATCCGCAAGCAATGTAAACGTAGAATCGATGTATCAGCTCCTGGGCGGCAAAGTAGAGGCACTGGAATTCATTATCAAATGTGAATGCAGTTTCACCAATGTACCGCTCCGTGATCTCCGGACCAAGAAGAATAATCTGATCGCGTGTATCGGACGAAAGCGGAAGATTATTATTCCAAATGGTGAAGATCATCTGGAAGTAGGGGACAGTGTTGTGGTAGTAACCATGGATCATATTGATAAATTTACCGATATACTGGAACGATAGTTGCAGTTCGCAGGTAGGAATATTCTGAACTGAGAATAAGGAGACTAAAAAAGAAGACTATGAATACGAAAATGATAAGATATATCCTGTGCCGGATGCTTGGGGTAGAGGCAGTATTGCTTTTGATCCCGGCGCTGGTATCAGCATTATATCGGGAAATCAGCGGAGTTGCTTTTTTGATTCCGTCAGCAATATTATTTCTGTTATTTTTCCTGGCAGGTATGAAAAAACCAGAACAGAGTCATATCTATGGAAAAGAAGGTATGGTAATCGTTGCACTTGCATGGATCTTGTGGTCGTTATTTGGCGCAATGCCATTTACTATTGCGGGTTATATACCAAATTACCTGGATGCATTTTTTGAAACCGTATCTGGATTTACCACTACGGGATCCAGTATTTTAAGAGATGTGGAAGCACTGCCGCAGGGATTGTTATTCTGGAGAAGTCTGACGCACTGGATCGGCGGAATGGGAGTGCTGGTATTTGTACTGGTACTGACATCTCTGGATAAGAAGAATTCCATGTATCTGATGCGTGCAGAGGTTCCGGGACCGGAAAAAGACAAACTGGTTCCAAAGGCGATGTCTACAGCACGTATCCTTTATGGTATGTATCTGATCATGACGGTTGTAGAGATGATCTTTCTGATGCTTGGTGGACTGAGTTTGTTTGACAGCATGATTTTTTCATTTGGATCAGCTGGAACCGGAGGGTTTTCCAATTATTCAGATAGTGTAGCACATTTTAATAGTGCATATATTGATGGTGTTGTCACTGTATTCTGTGCACTGTTTGGCGTGAACTTTTCGTTGTTTTATTTTATGTTGCTTGGAGACTTTAAGTCAGTGCGAAAGAATGTAGAGCTCCGGACCTATATCCTTATGATCGCAGGAGCGACTGCGCTGATCACGGCGAATATTCATTCGATGTTCCCGACGATTGGCAAGGCATTCCGTTATGCGGTATTCCAGGTTGTGACGATCATCACAACAACAGGATATGCGACGACAGACTTTGCAAAATGGCCGATGTTTTCAAGGGCGATCATTATGATGTTGACAGTTGTGGGAGCGTGTGCATCTTCTACCGGAGGCGGAATCAAGGTATCACGTCTGCTTGTTGGAATCAAATGTGTCAAGAGAGAAATTGTCCAGCTTGCACATCCAAAGTCCGTCGGTATCATACAGATCGGAGGCAAGAAGGTGAGTTCCGATGTCCTGCGTACGATTTATATTTACTTTATTGCGTACATCGGAATCCTGATCAGTTCGATCCTTCTGGTGTCACTGGATAATTTTGACTTTGAGACGACATTTAGTGCAGTGCTGACAACTCTTGGAAATGTGGGACCTGGAATGGCAAAAGTCGGACCAATGGGAAATTTTGCAGATTTCTCACCACTGTCCAAACTGGTTCTGTGCTTTGATATGCTGGCAGGACGTCTGGAGATATTCCCGTTCCTGGTATTATTTACAGCACCGGCATGGAGAAGAAAATTTTAAAGATACCTGTAGGGAGCAGGCAGTAACCCATTGATTTAAACGGGAATAGGAGAGAATATGAAAGGAAAAACAAAGGCAATAATCGCAGTGGCAGTTGTGATAATAGCAGCAATTTACTATTATGCAACCATTCCGGCGATCAATATCCACTCGTCGGAGACATGGTTCTTTATCATGATCTTCATTGTAATTCTGGCAGTTCTGTATCTTGGCAGAAAGAAGATGTCCAGAAGAGAAATAAAAAACAGTAAGGCAGTCAAGGTGTTCATCGGTGCAGTTGTACTGCTTGGTGTGATCTATCTGATCGGAACACTGTTGTCATCACCGGTTGTAAATGCAAAAAAATACCAGAAGCTTATGAGCGTAAAAGAAGGTGAATTTACCAAAGATGTAGATGAGCTTTCATTTGACAAGATACCGCTTCTTGACAGAGATACGGCAGAGCTTCTTGGCGACCGTAAGATGGGAAGCATGGTAGATATGGTATCCCAGTTCGAGGCGGACGATATCTACAGCCAGATTAACTATAAAGGCAATCCGGTACGTGTGACCCCGTTAAAATACGCAAGTCTGATCAAATGGTTCACAAACCAGAGTGAGGGAATCCCGGCGTATATCCGGATCAATATGGCGAACCAGTCAACAGAGCTTGTAAAGCTTGAAAAAGGCATGAAATACACGACAAGTGATCATTTTAACCGTAATATTTACCGTCATCTGCAGTTTGCACATCCGACATATATCTACGGGGAATTAAGCTTTGAGATCGATGAAAATGGAGATCCATACTGGATCGCGCCGGTAAAGAAGTTTAAGATAGGTCTTTTCGGAGGAGAGACAGTCGGAAAAGTTGTTATCTGTAACGCGGTTACGGGAGAAACCAAGACTTACGATGTGGGAAATGTACCGGAATGGGTAGACCGTGTCTATTCTGCGGATCTTCTGGTACAGTTGTTTGACTATTATGGAACCCTGAAGCACGGCTTCTTCAACAGCGTTCTGAGTCAGAAAGACTGTCTGGAGACGACAGATGGTTATAACTATCTTGCATTGAATGATGACGTATGGATGTATACGGGTGTGACATCAGTCAATGGAGACCAGTCTAATGTCGGATTCGTACTGGCCAACCAGCGGACCATGGAGACAAAATATTACAAAGTAGAAGGCGCAACAGAATCTTCGGCAATGTCATCTGCAGAAGGACAGGTCCAGAACCTGCAATATGAAGCAACCTTCCCGCTGCTTTTGAATATTTCGGATGAGCCGACGTATTTTGTGGCATTGAAGGACGATGCCGGTCTGGTTAAGAAGTATGCAATGGTTAATGTACAGAAGTACCAGATCGTTGCAATCGGAGACAGTGTCAGTCAGTGTCAGGAAAATTATAATGAACTGCTATTGAAAAATGGAGTGAAGGAAACAGCAAAAGATACCAGAAAAGAGCTGGAAGCAACCGGAAATATTACGAAGATTGCACAGGCAGTTCTGGATGGAAATTCTCACTATTACCTGATGTTAGACAACGCAGATGGCATCTTTGATGTATCGGTTGCAGATATTGTAGATGTAGTAAGATGCGAAGTGGGTCAGCAGATCACTGTGAAATATAAAGAAGACAAAGAAGTAAATACAGTAACATCATTAAAGGAAAAATCTTCAGAAGAAACAGAGAATACAGAGGAAAAAGATGGAGATTAGTATACTTCTCGCTGAGCAGATACTGGCCATGTTTTTAACGATGGCGGTTGGATTTGTCGTTGTCCGCATTGGACTTTTTAAGACGGAAGACAGCCGCATCATCTCTAACATGGTTGTATATATCTGCAATCCTTGTGTGGTGGTGCATGCTTTTCAGATTGAATTGACGGATGATAAGATCAGGGGACTGTTAATTGCAATCGGAATGTCTGTGATCGTACATATCGTACTGATCGCAGGAACAGCTGCATTGTCAAAAGTGTTTCACTTTAATAGTATTGAAAAGGCATCCATTATCTATACCAATGCGGGATATCTTGTAATCCCGCTTGTATCAGCTGTGCTGGGAGAAGAATGGGTATTCTATACAACGGCGTTCATTCTGGTACAGACGGTTCTTATGTGGACACACGGTGTGAAACTCATCGGTCAGGAAAAGGATATGAATATCCGCAAGATCATAACCAATCCAAATGTGATCGCAATGTTGACCGGTATCGTATTATTTGCGCTGGAAATCAGGCTGCCGTCTGTGATAGACAGCTGTGTCAGCGGATTTGGTGATATGATCAGTCCGGCCAGTATGATGGTTATCGGTATGGTCATCGGAGACGTGGATCTGAAATGGGTATTTGGCCAGAAGAGGCCATATCTGATTTGTCTGATCCGTCTGATTGTATTTCCGGTGATTGCAGCGGTTTCATTTGCCGGCCTGGAGAGAATGGGGATACATAAGGATGCGGAATATATTCTGATGATTGTCCTCATTGCAACAGCAGCGCCGGCGGCAGCGATGGTTACACAGCTTTCGCAGATCTATAAGAAAGATTCGAAGTATGCAAGTGTGATCAATGTGATGTCTGTGGTATTCTGTATTGTAACGATGCCGGTGATGGTATTGTTGTATGAGATGATGATTGGATAGCATGAAATACAGTTATAAGACAATATCAGTTGTCAATACTGTAAGGAACTATAAGATGAAATTGGGAAATAAAAAAGATATGGTTGAAAATTATTTTTGATTTTCAACCATATCTTTTTTTGCTAAAGTATGCAAGTTCGCTGCATTATAATCCTTCGCTGTATTTTTCTACTTTCTTTAATACCCGTTTTTTCTCACTTCCGGTCAGAGGAGCAGGACAGTAGTCGTTGTATACGCTGGATGAAGTGATGGAGCAAGGAATGATTTTTAATTTACTGCTCTTTGTTAATTTTCCATTTTTAATGGTAAATGTCTGCTGAACAATCATACTGTCGGTATCTTCCGGATTGGAATTTCCGCCAAAGCAGAAGTTTCCGAGACTGTAAGCGATATATTTGCCTTTGTATTTTTCGACGCCCTCGAGTACATGTGGATGGTGGCCGATTACAAGATCAGCACCTTCATCAATCGCAAGATGCGCCAGGGCTTTCTGGTTTTCGTCCGGGACATATACTTTTTCAGCACCCCAGTGGAAATTGATGATGATAATCTGGGCACCTGCTTTTTTCAGAGCCTTGATATTTTCCTTTACCTGGGTGGCACGGTCCTGATGATCTTCCAGTTCGTAGATACCGGTTACGCCGACTTTCACGCCTTTGATCTTAAAAATCTTAATACGGTTATATCCAAAGGTAGAGACGCCTGCATCTTCCAAAGCCTTGATGGTATCAGAGTAGCTTTTTACTCCGTAATCAGAACTGTGGTTATTCGCAAGGTTAGCGGCTTCTATAGAGCTTCCTGACAGAATAGATGCGTATTCGACAGGGCCTTTGAATGCATAAGTTTTCAGCTCGCGTGTAGTTTCTTCCGTCAATGTACCTTCCATGTTCACGATGGAAAGATCATCTTTTTCAAATATGGATTTTACATGTTTGAAAAAGTAATCTGCACCATACAGATCATAGTAAGCATTCAGACTGGAGGTGTAACTGAAATTTTCATCTGTACCGAGGGTACAGTCACCGGCAGAACTGATGGTAAGAGAAACACTGTCTGATTTCTTTTGATTTTTCCCCTTCTTTTTTAGCGTTACAGTATCAAGCTGTGCATTGTAAGAGCTGGAAGAAGTGGTTGTCTGCTTCTTTTTTGCCTTTTTTGATCCGGTAGTTTTGTCTGCGGAAGTAGTAACAGAAGACTTTGCAGCTTTATTGGAAAATTTGTTTGCTGCAGATCTTACTGCTGAACGGATAAGAAGAGCCAGGGCGATGATTGCCACTACCATAACGACGATCAATATCAGACGCTGGATCTTGCGCCTTCTTAAGCGTTGTTCTCGTTTCCTTTTCGTATCTTTGATTCCACTCATATAACTTTTTCCTTTGTTTTTATGGTAATAAAATGTAGTGAGTATCAAGGGTTTTGTTGTTACTCACGGCTGCTGTCTGTCGTAGAATGTCAGACGAACAACATCATTATAACACATATTTAAAGATATTGCATCCTGTGCTTCCAGAGTGTGCCTGAAAAACCGCTTTTGCAATCTATATGATTCACTTTGTGGAATATTTTACTTTTTTCGGTAAAAATAAAACAGCAGTCCATTCGTATGGACTGCTGGGAATTTCATAATTCATGACTATAGAAGTGAAGGATTAATTGAGATACTTGCATCCTTCTGTATTAACATCAGCAAGTTCTTCTTTGCTTGCGCTGATACTTACATAGAATTCAATGTCGCATTCTTTTGAAAGCTGTTTTAAACGTTCAATAAAAGCCGGGATATTATCCAGTGAAATATCGGCATGTTTTAAGATTCCATCAATAAATACACTCTCGATATCGTGGTTTGAACTGTACATGCCATATAAAAATCCGATATATTCATCAATATTTGTGATTGCCGGGAAATCATCCATACAAATTGTGCGGATATCAAAATTAACACTTGCTGTATCACGGTGTGTTTTTTTGATAAATACGACATTTCCATTACTCTTTTTTGCAGCTTCGTTGGCCTGCTCGATCATCTGTTGTGTTTTTCCTGTTCCTTTAGGACCTGCTAATAAATAAACCATGGTAAACACTCTCCTTTATGTATCATATTTACTGATCTACATCAGTAGTAATTGCTTAACTCTATTATACACTAAGAAACTGGTAAGAACAACTAAAAAAATGAATTTTCTGACAATTTTTTTAGCAAAATATACAATCATTATTGTACAATATGAAAAATTCAATTTGAAGAAATTTTTCTTGCAGGACAAAAAGCTGCCGTTTCCATGGAAGCCGTGAACGCTAACTTTGAGGGGGATTTTATGCACTTTCTTGGAGACAGGTCTTGACTTATTTTAACATTCTTCTTATAATAATGAAGAATATTGGAAAGACGCAGAAGAGGAGTATTAAGGGTCCAGCGTTATCAAGAGAACTGCCGGATGGTGCGAGGCAGCTGACAAAAGACTCCGAACTCGCCTCAGAGTTCTTTTGCTGAACAGATCAGGAGAGAGTGACAGTGCTATACAGAACAAGAGTCACTGTGAATCAAAGATTGCATAGGCAGAAGCGGGAACTTCCCGTTACAGAAGATCAATGAGTGCATCTGGCAGATCATGTCAGGTGAAAAAGAGTGGTACCACGGAATACAAGCCTTTTCGTCTCTTAGGTTAAAATGAGATGAGAGGCTTTTTTTATTTAGTTACCATATAAAAAACAGGAGGACGAAAAAATGTCAAAGATCCCTTATAATCATAAGGCAATTGAAAAAAAGTGGCGTGAAAAATGGGAAGAAAACCCGGTAAACGTCCAGTATGATGAAAATGGAAATAAGAAAGAAAAATATTACTGTCTGGATATGTTCCCATATCCATCAGGAAACGGACTTCACGTAGGTCACTGGAGAGGTTATGTGATCTCCGACGTATGGAGCCGTTATAAATTACAGCAGGGTTACTACATCATTCATCCAATGGGATGGGATGCATTCGGACTTCCGGCTGAGAACTACGCTATCAAGATGGGAGTTCATCCGGAGATTTCAACAGCTGCCAACATCAAGAATATCAAGCGTCAGATCAATGAGATTGCAGCTCTTTACGACTGGGACAGAGAAGTGAACACAACAGATCCGAATTTCTACAAATGGACACAGTGGATCTTCGTTAAGATGTTCAAAGAAGGTCTTGCTTATGAGAAAGAATTCCCAATCAACTGGTGCCCTTCTTGTAAGACAGGTCTTGCAAATGAAGAAGTAGTTGGTGGAAAATGTGAACGTTGCGGCGCTGAAGTTACAAAGAAGAATTTACGTCAGTGGATGTTAAAAATCACAAAATATGCAGACAGACTGTTAAATGATCTGGATAAACTGGACTGGCCAGAGAAGGTTAAAAAGATGCAGGCTGACTGGATCGGAAAATCTTACGGAGCAGAGGTTGATTTCCCTGTAGACGGAAGAGAGGAAAAGATCACTGTATATACAACAAGACCAGATACATTATACGGAGCAACATTCATGGTTCTGGCTCCGGAGCATGAACTGGCTAAGAGTCTTGCAAACGATGAGACAAGAGAAGCAGTAGAACAGTACATTTACGATGCTTCTATGAAGTCTAACGTAGACCGTATGCAGGATAAAGAAAAGACTGGTGTATTCACAGGAAGCTATGCGATCAACCCGATCAACGGAGCAAAAGTTCCGATCTGGCTGTCTGATTATGTACTTGCTGATTATGGTACAGGAGCAATCATGTGTGTACCTGCTCACGATGACCGTGACTTTGAATTTGCCACAAAGTTCAATATCCCGGTCATCCAGGTAATCGCAAAAGACGGTAAAGAGATCGAGAACATGACAGAGGCTTACACAGATGCTGTCGGAACTATGATCAATTCCGGAGAATGGAACGGACAGGAATCTTCTGTATTAAAGAAAGAAGCTCCGCATATGATCGAAGAGCGTGGAATCGGACGTGCGACAGTGAACTTCAAACTGCGTGACTGGGTATTCTCACGTCAGAGATACTGGGGAGAACCAATCCCGATCGTACATTGTCCAAAATGTGGAAATGTACCGGTACCGGAAGAGGAACTTCCACTGCGCCTGCCAGAAGTAGAATCTTATGAGCCTACAGGAACAGGTGAATCTCCACTTGCTGCAATCGATGAGTGGGTAAACTGTAAGTGCCCTCAGTGCGGAGCTGATGCAAAGAGAGAGACAAACACAATGCCACAGTGGGCAGGATCTTCATGGTACTTCCTGCGTTATGTAGATAACCACAATGATAAAGAACTCGTATCAAGAGAAAAAGCAGATGAGATGCTTCCGGTAGATATGTATATCGGAGGAGTAGAACATGCAGTACTTCATCTTCTGTACTCTCGTTTCTACACCAAGTTCTTATATGATATCGGAGTTGTAGATTTTGATGAGCCATTCCACAAACTGTTTAACCAGGGAATGATCACTGGTAAGAATGGTATCAAGATGAGTAAATCAAAAGGAAATGTCGTATCACCGGATGATCTGGTAAGAGACTATGGATGCGACTCCTTAAGAATGTACGAACTTTTCGTTGGACCACCGGAGTTAGATGCTGAGTGGGATGACAGAGGAATCGATGGTGTTAACCGTTTCCTGAAACGTGTATGGAACCTTGTTATGGACAGCAAAGATGCAGACATCACAGCAACAAAAGAGATGATCAAAGAGCGCCATAAGCTGGTATACGACGTAACAACACGTCTGGAAAGCTTCAGCCTGAATACTGTAATCTCAGCATTCATGGAGCACAATAACAAACTGATCGAGATCGCTAAGAAAGAAGGCGGAATCGACAAAGAGACATTATCTACCATGGCAGTTCTTCTGTCACCATTTGCACCACACGTTGCAGAGGAACTGTGGGAAGAACTGGGACATACAGAGAGCGTATTCAAAGCCGGATGGCCAAAATACGACGAGAATGCTATGAAAGATGACGAGATCAAAGTTCCGGTACAGATCAACGGAAAGACAAAAGCAGTTATCGAGATTTCAGCAGAGGCTTCCAAAGAAGAAGCACTTGCAGCAGGTAAAGAAGCAATTGCTGATAAGTTAACTGGAAATGTGATCAAAGAGATCTATGTTCCGAAGAAGATCATTAATATTGTAATGAAATAAAAAGATAAAATGTAATAATTACGGCAATTGTTGTAAAGTTTGCATTGGCTGAAAAAGTATGGTATTGTTTACGAAATTGAGTAAACAGTACTATACTTTTTTTATACCTAAGTATGCAGGAAAAATGTCAGTAACAGATTCTCTGTATACTAAAGTATGCCCAAATATGCAGGAGAAAGAAAGGTGGAAAAATAATGAAGATAAAAAGAATGAGTAAGCTGTGTTTTGCATTGCTTGGAAGTATGATCGGAACAACATTGCTGATATTACTGATAAATCAAATAGTGAAAATGTTACCATTATATATAGATGGTGCGCTTATGAGATTTGTATTGCTGGGCTGTAACAGCATCGGATATTTTGTGTTATTCTGGTTATTTTCACACATAGTAGATAAGAAACCAATACAGGAAATATCAATGGGAAAAGCATTTTCCATAGTTGAAGGAATAAAATATTTTGTATTCCTGATGGGATTCTCACCGGTTATTTCACTTTTGAGCAGAGGTTTGATGATTGTACTTGCGAGAGTAACCGGCCAAAAAGAGGCAAATGCCGGACTGGTAGAAGAACTGGTAAATGCAGCGCCACCGGTTTTAATTATTATATGTGTGGCTGTCATAGCGCCGCTTATGGAAGAATTATTATTCAGAAAAGTGTTATTGGAAAGGCTGCTTCCATACGGAAAAGCACCGGCGATTCTGATCAGCAGCATAATGTTCGGGGTGTTTCATGCCAATTTTGAACAGATGTTTTACACAATCTTACTTGCTGTTGTGTGTTCTAATATCGTGATCCAGACAGGAAAAGTAAGAAATGCGGTCTATATCCATATGGCATATAATATGTGGGGCAGTGTAGTTGCACCGCAGACGTTAAAAAGCATACCGGAAGTTATTGCGGTGATACAGATCGTATTTACAATTGCAGCCGTTATTATTTTTGTGAAATGTAGAAAGTCGATGTTTGTTTCCATGAAGGAGAAGGAAGAAACATTTGAATGGAAACGGGAACTATGCAGTGTAGGGAGCGTGGCATATCTTCTGTTTTTCATCGGAATGGGAATAGAGGCACTTATGAAATAAGCAGTGTTGAGCCCAGAATTCTTCAGATATGATATAATGGAATAAATATATAGACATCGAAAGGAAAACGAAAATGAATATTACAGTATATCTTGGCGCAAATGAAGGAAACGATCCGGCATTAAAAGAGTCTGTGCGGGCACTTGGAAAATGGATAGGAGAAAGCGGGAATGCTCTCGTATACGGAGGTTCAAAATCCGGATTAATGGGGGAACTGGCGGAAAGTGTATTACAGGCAGGTGGAAAAGTAACAGGCGTGGAGCCGCAGTTCTTTGTGGATGCAGGTTTTGTGTATGATGAGATTACAGAACTGATCATTACGAAAGATATGGAAGAACGGAAGGCGAAGATGATAGAACTCGGAGATGCTTTCATTGCGTTCCCGGGAGGCACCGGAACACTGGAAGAGATTACCGAGGTAATGTCAAAGGTGTCTTTAAAGCATCTTGAGGCGCCGTGCATTCTTTATAACCTGAATGGATATTATGACAGCCTGAAGCAGCTCCTCATGCATATGATAGATATGGATCTGTCTTCTGAGGAGAAACAGGAAGGAATACATTTTGCGGATACTCTATGTGAAATACAGGGGATTCTACAGAAAATTCTATAAGTTTGAAACATAAAAGATATAAAAAAATATGTAGATATTATGGAATAATAAAATGAGCGTTATATATGTAAGAAGAAAGATGTAATGGAGAGGGATGAATTATTATCCAATTCGTACATATAATAGCGCTCATTTTATATGCCAAAGTATGGTGGAAAATCTGTCAGTGTCGGGTTCTTTGTCAGCTTCTATATATGCAGTGATGATGTAAACAGCCGGGACTTTTCTAAACGTGCATAGAATTCATCATAAAAGTTCCCATCAGGCTGATACGGCGTCAGGTAGAACTGTGTCAGGACGTGCATACTGATAGTTTTTGCTGTGTTATCAGAATCTGTCTGCGTCTGATCCGATGCCAGCTTCATGACATAATCCTGAAGGTCTTTCAGGAAGAAATGCCAGTCAGAGATGTAGGTTTCATAGGTTTTCAGGTTTGGTGTATCGAGCCATTTTTTTATCTTTACTTTGGTACGGTCGGTCTTGGGACATTCATGGATTTGTAAAAAGTACTTGAAAGCATGATCCTCATAAAAGCGTCCAAGTGGGAACATACGACAGATTCCCGGTCGGAAAGCATGGATGGAGCAGCGTCCATCAGAGTCCAGGAACGAACAGGCTTCTTCGGTTCCGGTCATTTTCAGGTTTGGAAGGATGATACCGTCTACTACATGAAGCTCCAAAGGACCGGCAAGAAGCCGGTTCACCGGTTGCTGTAGTCCCTGGGAGAGACGACAGACATCGAGCGGATCAAGGACAATAGAACTTCCCATACCATGGCAGCAGGCGGAGCATCCATCGCATCCTTTACAGTCTGTCTTTGCCATATCGTTACTTGTGTATAATCTACCGTCGGATATTTCATCCAGATTGATATCTCTAAGCATATAAATACCTCTTATTATAATATGAATATAGTTGTTATTGTTCACTGGTAGGAATTTTCTGAACTGAAAATTCGTTACATGGATAGTCTTGTTAGACAAGTTGATTATAGTGTAAAATAGAAAAAGATGCAATGTATGATATGATATAAAGGTCAAAAGGTCATGCGTTTCATGCTTGCATGAAATGCGAAGCAATCCGTATATCAAGATATTTGGAAAAATAAATAACAGAAAGGCTTAAGATATATGAAATTTTTTCATCTTTCAGATCTGCATATAGGAAAGCAGCTACATCATTATAACTTAAAAAAAGATCAGCAGGTGATCTTAAAGCAGGTGGTGGATTATGCCAAAGAAATCCATCCGGATGCAATCGTAATTGCAGGGGACGTCTATGATAAATCTGTGCCGTCTGCAGAGGCGGTTACGATTTTTGACCAGTTTCTGACAGAGCTTTCAGAGCTGACACCCGCGATACCGGTTCTGATCATCAGTGGGAATCATGATTCGTCGGAACGATTGGAATATGCAGCCAATATTTTGAAAAAACACCATATTTACGTGGCAGGAAGTGTGCCGGAGACACCAGAGGAACACGTACAGAAGGTTATACTTGAAGATAGTTATGGGGAAGTAGACTTTTATCTGCTGCCATTTATGAAGCCGGGATATGTGCGGAAAGTATTTGAAGACGAAATGCCGGAGACCTATTCAGATGCAGTAAAAAGAATTCTGGAAAGAGAACAGATTGATTATAAGAATAGAAGAAATGTCCTGGTTTCCCATCAGTTTTATACCGGAAAAGGGGAAGAACGGCCGGAAACCTGTGATTCGGAAGTGTTTTCTGTTGGAGGCATTGATAATGTAGACATTGATGCAGTAAAAGCATTTGACTATGTGGCACTGGGGCATCTGCACGGGGCACAGTCCGTGGGGAAACGTACCATCCGGTATCCGGGAACACTTTTAAAATACTCCGTCAGCGAATGCAATCAGGAGAAGACGCTTACCGTGGTAACAATAGAAAAAAAAGGGGAAGAAGCAGGAATCGAATGCCTTCCGTTACGCCCGCTTAGAGATGTCCGGAAGAAAAAAGGGCGTCTGGAAGAGTTGTTACAGGATGTAAAAGAAGAGGAAAAAGATGATTATGTCAGTATCACACTGACAGACGAGGTGGATCCGTATAAGCCAAAAGAACAATTAGAACGGGTATTTTCACATATTCTGGAGATCCGTGTAGATAATCAGAGAACCAGGAGCAGACTCAGTGAGATGGATGAAGAATTGGTGATGAAGGATCCGTTTTCCGCTTTTGCAGATTTTTATAAGGAAATGCAAGGGAAAGTGATGGATCCGGAAGAAGAAATGATCATGACAGAGATATTTGAAGCGGCAAAGGGGGAATAAGGATGAGACCAGTAAAATTAGTAATGTCTGCATTTGGCTCCTATGCCGGAGAAGTGTGTATTGATTTTTCGCAAATTCCGGGGGGACTGTTTCTGATCACCGGAGATACCGGAGCGGGAAAGACGACGATATTCGATGCAATCACATATGCATTATATGACAGGACCAGCGGCGGGAATCGTGACGGCAATATGATGCGCAGCCAGTATGCAAAAGCGGAGACAGATACCTATGTAGAATATACATTTTCCTATCAGGAAAAGGAATATACCATCCGGAGAAATCCAGAGTATATGCGTCTTGGAAAAAGAAGATATGCGGATGGATCACCTCGATACGTAAAAGAATCTCCAAAAGTGGAGCTGATTCTTCCGGATGGAAGCGTATTCAAGGGGAAAAAACGAGAGACAGATCAGAAGATTACAGAGATCATGGGACTGGATGCAGATCAGTTTACGCAGATCGCAATGATCGCACAGGGCGATTTCTTAAAACTTCTGCTTGCAGAATCAAAAGAGCGGAAAAAAATATTTTCCAGAATATTTCAGACGAAATTTTATTACCGGATTCAGGAAGAACTGAAAAAAAGAGCCACCGCACTGTATGTGAAATTGGAAAATAACCTGCACGAGACAAAGATAGAGATGGAACGTGTAGAAAGTGTGGAAAATGGAACCGTTACTAAAATGGATACAGATCAGCTGGAAACAGATGGCAGAACGGAAGATAACGAAGATAGAAGTCGGGATACGGAAAAAACAGATATAAATAATCTCTGGAAAGAAATCGTGAAGCAGGAAATACCAAATGGCGGACATGTACTGGAAATCCTGCAGATGCTCATCGAACAGGGACGCAAGACAGAAAAAGAAAAAAAGAAAGAAGTAGCAGAGGCGCAGAAACAGCTCGATATGAGAAATCAGCAGTTCCGGGAGGCGGAAAGACTGAATCAGTTATTCCTTTCTTTTGGGAAGATCGAAGAGGAGCTTGAAAAGAAGCGGAAAGATGTGGCGGAAAAAACGGACAGGCTAAAAGCCGCTGAGATAGAAAAACAGGAAACCGAAGAGCAGTTACGGGAAAAAATCGTAAGAATACAGGATGCGTTGCCGCTGTACCAGGAACTGGACAGCAGAAAAGACAGTCTGGAGCAGATAGAAAATGATTTGAAAAAAGATGAAAAACAGCTGGAGGAGATAAAAAAGCGCATAGAATCCTGCAAAAACAAACGTGAGGAAAACGAAAAGTTTCTTGAGAAATATAAAAATGTGAACATTTGCATAGAAGAATGCAAAAATAACAGACAGAAATTACTGGAAAAATTGCAGCAGTATGAAGAAATAAAGACGCAGCGTATCAAAACGGAAAAATTAAAAGAAGAATGCATGGCAGCGAAAAAGGAATCGGATGAAAAGCAGCAGAGATACAGGGAAGCCTTATTAAGCTATGAGGAATTGTATCAGATGTTCTTAAATGAACAGGCAGGCATACTGGCTCTGGGACTTGAAAAAGGGATGCCGTGCCCAGTGTGTGGTTCGAAAGAACATCCAAGGATCTGTTCTTTGAGCAATCAGGCACCAAGCCAGGCAGAAGTGGAAGAAGCAAAAAGAAAACGTGAAGAAAACGAAAGAATCCGTGATGAGGCAGGAACAAAATTTCAGGAGATCTCATCCAGATATCAGGCGGCAGCAGAAGTATACAAAACACTGCTTGGAAAAGTGGAAGATATAGACCGGGAAAAGAGCGATAAAGAAGAATTAAAAGAACTGGAAAGAAAGATAAAGAAATTCTCAGAAATCGCGGATCTTGCGGAAAAGCTTGTGGAAGAACAGGAACGGATCGGTAGAATGCTTATGGAACTGGAAGAGAAAAAAGCGGCGCTGGAACAGGATATCACAAAGCAGAAGATTGCTTATGCAGGCCAGAAGGCGGAATATAACACCTGGAAAGAAAAGCTTCCATTTGAAACGAGTGTGCAGGCCAGAAAGACTCTGGAACAGATGAAGCAGACGGTAGAAAAGACCGTGAGAGTATATGAAACTGCGGCAGGTGAAGTGCGAAAGAGTCTGGATGTGCAAAAAGAGCTGGAAGGAAGAAAAACAACGCTGGGAGAACAGCTGTCCGGAAAAGAACAGGCAGATCTAGAAGCAATTGGAGAACAGAAGAAGGAAGCCATGAAGCAGCTGGAAATCTGTAATGGACAATATATGGATGCACATAACAGAAACGATAGGAACCTGGAGTGCAGGGAAGCGTTGAAGCGGTTATTTGCAAAAGACCGGGATCTGCAAAAACAGTATGAAATCATCAGTAATCTAAATAAAACGGCAAATGGAAACCTAAGCGGCAGTGTAAAACTGGATTTCGAGACGTATATCCAGAGACAATATTTTAAACAGATCATCCGTGCGGCAAATAAAAGACTGATCAGAATGACAGGCGGTGAGTTTATCCTGCAGTGCAAAGACGTAGAAAAGCTTGGAAGTCAGGGCCAGGCAGGGCTTGATCTGGATGTCTATCACATGGCAACAGATACGGTGCGGGATGTAAAGACATTATCCGGAGGAGAATCATTTA
The DNA here is from genome assembly GCF_977044405.1 of Dorea sp. NCBI lineage: Bacteria > Bacillati > Bacillota > Clostridia > Lachnospirales > Lachnospiraceae > Dorea > Dorea sp. Next base: position 72,278 of record NZ_CDRRQK010000011.1, on the reverse strand, counting down.
TGGCATCACTTGCGATGGCACTTGGACTTTCGGATATCGTACAACATACAGCCGGGGCAATCCACCTGGATACCATGTTTGTTGATGAAGGGTTCGGTTCGCTGGATGATACGGCAAGAGATCAGGCAATCCGTGTTCTGACAGATTTGGCGGATCAGAACCGTCTGGTGGGCATCATTTCTCATGTAAATGAGCTGAAAGAGCAGATAGACCGAAAACTTTTGGTGACAAAGACCGAAAATGGCAGTATAGTAAGATGGTCAGATGAAAGGGGAATATAAAAAATGAAATATGATTATTTAATAGTTGGAGCAGGATTATTCGGTGCAGTATTCGCGCATGAGGCAAAAAAAGCGGGAAAGAATGTGCTGGTTATCGATAAGAGAGCACATATCGGCGGTAACATCTATACAAAAGAAGTAGAAGGAATCCAGGTGCATGAATACGGTGCACACATTTTCCACACTTCAGATAAAAAAGTGTGGGATTACGTGCAGCAGTTTGCGGAGTTTAACCGTTATACGAACAGTCCGGTGGCCAGATATAAGGACGAACTTTATAATCTGCCGTTCAACATGAATACATTCAGCAAGATGTGGGGAATTTCGACACCACAGGAAGCAAAAGAAAAGATCGCTGAGCAGATCAAAGAAGCAGGGATAACCGAACCAAAGAATCTGGAAGAGCAGGCAATATCGTTAGTAGGAAGAGATATTTATGAAAAACTGGTAAAAGGATATACGGAAAAGCAGTGGGGCAAACGGGCAACAGAGCTTCCAAGCTTTATCATCCGCAGACTGCCGGTGCGTTTTGTCTATGATAATAATTATTTTAATGATAAATATCAGGGAATCCCGATCGGCGGTTATACAAAAATGGTGGAAAAGATGCTGGCCGGAGTAGAGGTACGCCTGAATACAGATTATTTTACCAATAAAGAAAAGCTGGATGCGGAAGCAGAAAATGTCGTATTTACCGGAATGATCGACGAGTATTATAACTATTGTTATGGAGAGCTTGAATATAGAAGCTTAAGATTCGAGACAGAAGTGCTGGATGAAGAGAATCATCAGGGAAATGCGGTTGTCAACTATACAGAGTATGAAGTGCCGTATACCAGAATCATCGAGCACAAGCATTTGGAATATGGCTGTCAGGGGGGATATGGCAACACCATGACAGAGAGTAATCCGAAGACCGTGATCACCAGGGAATATCCGGCACAGTGGAAAAAGGGTGATGAGCCGTATTATCCGATGAATGACGAGAAAAATAATGCATTATATCAGAAATACCAGGAACTGGCCAAAAAAGAAGAGCATGTGATCTTTGGCGGACGCCTGGGTATGTATAAATATTATGACATGCATCAGGTGATCGCAGAAGCATTAAAGTGCGTGGAAGAAAGTCTGGCGTAAAAGTTAGGCTAAAGGAAGTATAACGGTGAAGAAAATGATGGTATGTATCTTGGTCGAATGAGTTTTTTAGATACACTCTGGAGAATGTCTGAAAAATCAGGATTCATATGACAGAAAAAAACTTCCGTATAAATGTACCGGGTACATTTATACGGAAGTTTTTTGTATTGCCATGCATTCGTAAGGAGCTGCCATTTTATAGGAAACCGGCAATGATAAATTCAACTGTATACAATAAATATGTCAAATTTATTTATTTTCGTTCTGATATTTTAATGAAGCCTCGATAAATCCTCTGAATAAAGGATGCGGTCTGTTCGGTCTTGACTTCAGTTCCGGATGAGCCTGGGTTGCGATAAACCATGGATGATCCGGAATCTCAATCATTTCCACAATTCTTCCATCCGGAGAAAGACCGGAAAGCTTCATTCCGTTTGCAGTCAGGGCATCACGGTAGTCGTTGTTAACTTCGTAGCGGTGACGGTGACGTTCGCTGATCTGCTCTGTTCCATACATTTCGTAAGCTTTTGATGTCTTATCAAGGACGCATGGATAAGCACCAAGTCTTAATGTTCCACCGATATCTTCGATACCGATCTGCTCCGGCATGATGTGGATAACCGGATGCGTTGTATTTGGATCAAGCTCTGCACTGTGTGCGTCGTTGTAGCCAATGACATCTCTTGCAAATTCTACGATAGAAAGCTGCATACCAAGGCAGAGTCCGAGGAAAGGAACTTTATGTGTACGAGCATATTTGATTGCTTCGATCTTTCCTTCGATACCGCGGTTACCGAATCCACCAGGAACTAAGATACCGCTGACATCACCGAGAAGTTCGTCTACATTATCCGGTGTAACTGTCTCGGAATCGATCCATTTGATATTTACAGTTGCACGGCTGAAGATTCCACCGTGTTTCAGAGCTTCTACAACACTGATGTAAGCGTCGTGAAGCTGGATATATTTACCAACCAGAGCAACAGTGACTTCTGTGTTCGGATTCTTAAGGTAATCTACCATTTCCTTCCAGTCTTTCAGATCTGGTTCCGGACAGTCGAGGTGCAGGCATTCGCATACAACACCGGCAAGATTCTCTTCTTCCATAGCAAGAGGAGCCTCGTACAGGTATTCTACATCCAGATTCTGCAGTACATGGTTAGAAGGTACATTACAGAATAATGCAATCTTATCTTTCAGTCCGACACCCAGAGGATACTCAGAACGGCATACCAGGATATCTGGCTGGATACCCATTCCCTGCAGGTCTTTTACACTGGCCTGGGTTGGCTTGGTCTTCATTTCCTGAGATGCCTTCAGATAAGGAATCAGGGTTACATGAATCAGGATCACGTTTTCACGGCCTTTTTCATGCTGGAACTGACGGATTGCTTCCAGGAATGGCTGGCTTTCGATATCTCCGACGGTTCCACCGACTTCAATAATGGCAATTTCTGTATTCTCAGCAGCCGGGTTGCGGTAAAAGCGTGATTTGATCTCATTTGTAATATGTGGGATAACCTGAACGGTTCCTCCGCCAAAATCTCCACGACGTTCTTTCTGAAGAACAGACCAATAAATCTTTCCTGTAGTTACGTTAGAATTCTTACTCAGACTTTCGTCGATAAATCTTTCATAATGTCCAAGGTCGAGGTCTGTTTCTGCTCCATCATCGGTTACAAATACTTCACCATGCTGTACCGGGTTCATGGTACCTGGGTCGATATTGATGTATGGATCAAACTTCTGCATGGTTACGGTATAACCACGGGCTTTCAAGAGACGTCCGAGAGACGCAGCCGTAATTCCCTTACCTAAACCAGATACTACACCGCCTGTAACGAATACGTATTTTACTGCCATAACTTCCTCCTTAAGTTAAAAATGTTGTTACTGTTTATAAAGTGTTCAAAAAAATACTTAAAGATTATACACCCTTTCCATTAAAAAATACAGAGTTTTTTTCATACTTTGCTTCAAAAGTTGCCTGGATGGACAGACGTTTGAATTGTTTGATATCTACGGAGCCGGTCATAACCGATACATGGGCCTGGCATCCTTTTAATTTTGGAAGCTGCTCCATGGCAAGTCTTGCATCTTCATTCGTTGCGGCACTGACGGAAAGGGCAATCAGTACTTCATCTGTATGAAGACGAGGGTTACGGCTTCCGAGATACTGCGTCTTTAAGCTCTGGATCGGTTCGATCGCCTGTGGAGAGATGATCTTCACACTGTGATCAATCCCTGCAAGTTCCTTAAGTGCGTTTAAAATAAGAGCAGAGCAAGCACCCAGAAGATCAGAAGTTTTTCCGGTAACAATTTTGCCGTCAGGAAGCTCTAAAGCAGCAGCAGGAGCACCTGTTTCGCTGGCTTTATTCAAAGCAGCATCAACGACTGGTCTGTCGTGAACGGTGATACCAGCCTGATTCATCAGCATCTCGATCTTATAGGTCTCATCTTCGGAGCACGCTCCAAGAAGGAGTCTTCTGCGGGAGGCATAGTAACGGCGGATGATTTCCTGACGGGAGGCTTCCTTGCATGCTTCATCATCGCAGATACAGTTTCCGGCCATATTAACACCCATATCGGTTGGTGACTTGTACGGGCTTTCTCCGTAAATGCGCTGGAACATGGCATTTAATACAGGGAAGATTTCGACGTCACGGTTGTAGTTGATCGTTGTCTCACCATATGCTTCAAGGTGGAACGGGTCGATCATGTTGATGTCATTTAAATCGGCTGTAGCAGCTTCATATGCCAGATTGACTGGATGTTTTAATGGGATATTCCAGATTGGAAATGTCTCAAATTTGGCATATCCGGCTTTGATGCCGCGTTTGTGTTCATGATATAACTGGGATAAGCAGACAGCCATTTTTCCACTACCAGGTCCTGGTGCAGTTACAACGACCAGTGGACGGCTTGTCTCGATATAGTCATTCTTTCCATAACCATCATCACTGACGATAAATGGAACATTGGTCGGATAGCCTGGGATCAGGTAATGACGATAAACTTTGATACCGAGGTTTTCCAGACGTTTTTTAAATAATTCGGCACTTTCCTGAGCGTTGTATTTGGTGATTACTACACTTCCTACATAGAGTCCAAGGCCCTGATAAATCTGCATCAGGCGGATCACGTCAGAATCATAAGTGATGCCAAGGTCTCCGCGGATCTTGTTCTTTTCAATGTCTTCGGCGCTGATAACGATAACGATCTCTGCCTGGTCAGACAGTTCTCTTAACATGCGCAGTTTACTGTCCGGCTGAAATCCCGGAAGAACTCTGGAAGCATGGAAATCATCGAAAAGCTTGCCACCAAATTCCAGATAAAGTTTGTTGTCAAATTGACCGATGCGTTCACGGATATGTTCGGACTGCATCTTCAGATATTTTGCGTTGTCAAATCCAATTTTCATGTGTTTATTCCCTCTGTTTGTAATTTTGATATTTATTATAAGTAAAAATAGAAAAGAAAATGTGCTATATGCAGCATAAGCATTTTCATTCCAAGTATACTACAATACAGAGGAAGTTTACAATCTTTTCATAATGTTTTTATTGATTTCTAACAAGGTGGTCTTTATAATATTTAGTTATACAGGAGGATTAAAATGGATAACCAAAACAACAAAAATAACAAGAATAATAAGCAAAGTATTTCGTTTATTATACTGGTAACGGTGATTACCTCGATTCTGGTTATGGCTCTGTTTCAATTCCAGGGAATGACCTCTGCAAAAGAGATTACCTATAATAAATTTTTAAAGATGGTAGATGACGGCAAGGTTAAAAGAGTAGAGATCCAGAGTGATAAGATCATGATCACGACGAAGAAGGATGAAAACAGTGGAGTCGTACAGGAATATTATACCGGTGTTGTGAACGATGACAAGCTGACAGAACGTCTGGAAGAAGCGGGTGTGGAATTCAATCAGAAGATTCCGGATACAACATCTGCAATGGCGATGAATGTCATCCTTACATTCCTGCCAATTGCATTCTTTGTAGGAATGATCATCTGGATGACCAAGAGAATGTCAAAAGGCGGCGGTATGATGGGCATTGGAAAGAGCAATGCCAAGATGTACGTAGAAAAGCAGACCGGTGTCACATTCAAGGATGTAGCCGGACAGGATGAAGCAAAAGAATCTTTACAGGAAGTCGTAGATTTCCTTCATAATCCGGGAAAATATACCAGTGTAGGTGCAAAGCTTCCAAAGGGTGCACTTCTGGTAGGACCTCCGGGAACTGGTAAGACTCTTCTTGCCAAAGCAGTAGCGGGTGAAGCAAAGGTACCATTCTTCTCACTGAGTGGTTCCGCATTTGTGGAAATGTATGTCGGTGTCGGAGCGTCCAGAGTACGAGACCTGTTCAAGCAGGCACAGCAGATGGCACCATGTATTATCTTCATTGACGAGATTGATGCGATCGGTAAGAGTCGTGACAATCAGATGGGCGGCAATGATGAGCGTGAACAGACACTGAATCAGCTGCTTGCCGAGATGGATGGTTTTGAAAGCAACAAGGGACTGGTTCTTCTGGCAGCTACCAATAGACCAGAGATCCTTGACCCTGCATTATTAAGACCGGGACGTTTTGACAGACGTATTGTAGTTGAAAAACCGGACCTGAAGGGAAGAGTAGATGTCCTGAAGGTACATTCCAAAGATGTGAAAATGGATGAGACGGTTAATCTGGAAGAGATTGCACTTGCAACATCAGGAGCCGTTGGTTCTGATCTTGCCAATATGATCAATGAAGCTGCAATTAATGCAGTAAAACATGGAAGAAACGCAGTCAGCCAGTCAGACCTGTTTGAAGCAGTGGAAGTCGTACTGGTTGGTAAAGAGAAGAAAGACCGCATCATGAGTCAGGAAGAAAGAAGAATTGTTTCTTATCATGAGGTGGGACACGCATTGGTCAGTGCATTGCAGAAAGATGCAGAACCGGTGCAGAAGATTACAATCGTACCACGTACGATGGGAGCGCTTGGTTATGTTATGCAGACTCCGGAAGAAGAGAAATATCTGAATACGAAAAAGGAACTTCAGGCTATGTTAGTCGGACTGCTTGCAGGGCGTGCGGCGGAGGAAGTCGTATTCGATACTGTCACAACAGGAGCTTCAAATGATATCGAAAAGGCAACAAGTGTAGCGAGAGCGATGATCACACAGTATGGTATGAGTGAGAAGTTCGGACTGATCGGTCTGGAATCCATTCAGAACCGTTATCTGGATGGACGTCCGGTAAGCAACTGCGGACAGCAGACAGCATCAGAGATTGATGAAGAAGTCATGAAGATGCTCAAAGATGCATACGAAGAAGCAAAACAGCTCTTAAGAGATCACAGAGTAGCGCTGGATAAGATTGCTGCTTTCCTGATTGAGAAAGAGACGATCACCGGAAAAGAATTTATGGAAATTTTCCATGAAGTAGAAGGCATCGATCCGGATGCACCGAAGAAAGAAAATATAAGAATCGGGATGAATCCGGTGGAAGGTGAAGGTTTTGTAATGAAATCTGCAGATGAAGGGCCGGTCAGAATCAATCATCCAGAAGAAGCTGTAACAGATGAAGCACCTGCAGAAGAATCCGATAGCGATGAAAATGCAGGAACGGTAGAAGTGATGACAGATATTGATTAATAGCTGAGGCAGAGACTTCGCAATAAAAAGACACAGTTATTGAGAATGAATCATGAAAAGATACGGAAAAATCAATGAAAAGAGGATTCCGTATCTTTTTTTGCTTTTATGTTATATAATGAATTGCTGTGTTATAATTTGATGTAAGAGAATTCAGGAGAAAGAGAATGGAAGGAACACTATTTGGAGTAGGAGTAGGTCCGGGAGATCCGGATCTTATGACATATAAGGCAGTAGAGACGATTGAAAGATGTCAGGTACTTGCAGTGCCGGCAAGGGGAAAAGAGCATGCAGTCAGTTATAAGATTGCAGCGGGTAAGGTAAAGCATATAGAAGAAAAAGAATGCCTGAACCTTGACACACCGATGACAAAAGACAGACAGATGCTGGAAGAAAATTATAAAAAAGCGGCAGAAAAGATTATAAATGAATTGAAAAAAGGAAAAGATGTGGCATATCTGACACTGGGGGATCCAACTGTTTATTCTACATATATATATATTCATAGAATTGTGAAAGAAAAAGGATATCATGTGGAAATTATCAATGGAATCCCTTCATTTTGTGCGTCTTTGGCAAGACTTGGAGACAGTCTGGCAGACCGCTGTGAACAACTGCATATTATTCCGTCCAGTTATGCAATAACGGAAGCTTTGGAATACCCGGGAACCAAGGTATTGATGAAATCTGCTTCAAAGTTAGGAGAAGTAAAAGAAGAGCTTGTCAGGAATCATAGAGAAGCAGAAGTGAAGATGGTAGAAAACTGTGGGATGCCGGAAGAACATATATATGAAAACATAGATGAAATTCCGGAGACAGCCGGATATTATACATTGTTGGTTGTAAAAGAACCAAAAAAATAGGTGATAGTATATGGAAAATTTTAACATACAGGAAGAATTGAAAAAATTGCCGGGAAAACCAGGCGTATACCTGATGCATGATGAAAAAGATGCGATCATTTATGTCGGAAAGGCAATTAGTCTGAAAAACCGTGTGCGTCAGTATTTTCAGAGCAGCAGGAATAAAGGTGCAAAGATTGAACAGATGGTAACGCATATTTCCAGATTTGAATATATTGTGACGGATTCAGAGCTTGAGGCACTGGTGCTGGAATGTAATCTGATCAAAGAGCACAGACCAAAATATAATACCATGCTGATGGATGATAAGACATATCCATTTATCAAAGTAACGGTTGCGGAAGCATTTCCAAGAGTTATGATGGCAAGGCAGATGAAAAAGGATAAGGCGAAGTATTTTGGACCATATACAAGTGCAGGAGCGGTAAAAGATACGATTGAACTGATCCGTAAGCTATATAAGATCCGAAGCTGCAACCGGTCACTTCCAAAAGATATTGGAAAAGAGAGACCCTGCCTGAATTACCATATTCATCAGTGTGATGCGCCGTGCCAGGGATATGTGACACAGGAGGAGTATAGAAAATCAATCGACGAGGTTGTAAGGTTCCTGAATGGGAATTATGATCCGATCCTGAAAGAACTGGAGGAGAAGATGCAGGAAGCATCGGACAATCTGGAATTTGAAAAAGCAATCGAGTACAGGGAGCTATTGTCCAGTGTACAGAAAATCGCACAGAAACAAAAAATTACAGACACTGCAGGAGACGACAGGGACATTCTTGCCATGGCGTCGGAAGGAGAAGATGCTGTGGTACAGGTGTTCTTTATCCGGAATGGACGTCTGATCGGAAGGGATCATTTTTATCTGAAAATAGACGAACAGGAAGCGTCCGGGGAAATCTTATCAAGCTTTATCAAACAGTTTTATGCGGGTACGCCGTATATCCCGGCAGAACTGATGCTGCCGGAAGAGATAGAAGACCAGGAGATTATTGAAGAATGGCTGACAGCAAGAAGAGAACACAAAGTTCGTCTGCGGATTCCCAAAAAAGGGACGAAGGAAAAGCTTGTGGAGCTGGCGCAGAAAAATGCGCAGATGGTTCTAAAGAACGACAAAGAACGCCTGAAGAGGGAAGAAGGCAGAACGATCGGAGCAGTGAAGGAGCTGGAAAAGATACTGGGGCTGAAGAAAATTGTGCGTATGGAAGCCTATGATATCTCTAATACGAATGGATTTGATTCGGTAGGTTCGATGGTAGTATACGAACATGGAAGACCGAAAAGAAATGATTACCGAAAGTTCAAGATCAAAAGCGTACAAGGTCCGGATGATTATGCAAGCATGAATGAAGTGCTGACAAGGCGGTTTGAGCACGGATTAAGGGAACAGCAGGAAGAAAAAGAGGCAGGTGGTTTTCAGGCATTTCCGGATCTGATATTAATGGATGGTGGAAGAGGCCAGGTGAATATTGCACTGGAGGTCCTGGAACGTCTGCATCTTCAGATTCCGATATGCGGAATGGTAAAGGATGACAACCACAGGACGAGAGGACTGTATTTTAATAATGTCGAACTGCCAATAGACAGGAATTCCGAATGCTTCCGGCTGATCACAAGAATCCAGGATGAGGCACACCGGTTTGCAATCACCTTCCACAGACAGTTAAGAAGCAAAGGACAGGTACATTCGGTTCTGGATGATATACCAGGAGTAGGTCCGGCAAGGAGAAAAGATCTGATGCGCCATTTTGAAAATATAGAAGCGATTCGGAATGCAACGGCAGAAGAATTAAAGGAATTACCATCGATGAATGAAAAATCTGCCAATGAAGTATACAAATTTTTCCACCAGAATGCCTGAATATGATATAATAGATTTATCAGATTTTTTAATACGTGTGAGGTAAAAGATATGGCGAATAAAGTAAAGTTAAAAACACTCGTTGAAAAAATGAATCTCAAAAATCTTACACCGGATGTAGATCTTTCCGAAAAAGTAGTTGAGATTCCGGATATTAACAGACCAGCTCTTCAGCTGACCGGATTTTTCGAACATTTTGATTCAGAACGTGTACAGATTATTGGATATGTGGAATATACATTCCTGGAAAAGATGACGGATGAAGCAAAGAAAAAGCAGATATATGAGACACTGCTTTCTTACAAGATCCCATGCCTGATCTTCTGCAGGAATCTTCCGCCGGAGGCAATGCTTCTTGAGATGGCAGAAAAGGCAAATATACCGGTCTTCCAGACAGAGAAGAAGACATCTGAGTTTACAGCAGAGATTATCCGCTGGCTGAATGTAGAGCTTGCTCCTTGTATTTCAATCCACGGTGTACTTGTAGACGTATATGGTGTCGGTGTGCTGATCATGGGTGAAAGTGGAATTGGAAAGAGTGAAGCAGCTCTTGAGCTGATCAAGCGTGGACACCGTCTTGTCAGTGATGATGTCGTAGAAATCAGAAGAGTCAGTGATGAAACACTGGTTGGAACGGCTCCTGATATCACCCGTCATTTTATCGAACTGCGTGGTATCGGTATCGTGGATGTAAAGGCATTGTTTGGTGTACTGAGTGTCAGAGAGACACAGAATATCGATCTTGTCATCACTCTGGAAGAGTGGAATAAGAATAAAGAATATGACCGTCTGGGACTTGAGGAAGAATATACAGAATTTCTTGGAAATAAAGTGGTTTGCCACCATCTTCCAATCCGTCCGGGACGTAATCTTGCGATCATTGTTGAGACTGCTGCTGTTAACCACAGACAGAAACAGATGGGATACAACGCCGCACAGGAACTGTACAAGCGTGTACAGCAGAACTTAACAAAGAAATAAGGAGAATAAAAGGAAAATGAAATATTGTTTTGGTGTAGATATCGGGGGAACAACTGTGAAATTAGGTCTTTTCACGACTGAGGGAGAGATTATTGATAAGTGGGAGATCAAGACCCGCACAGAGAATCAGGGAGAGGCTGTACTTCCGGATATTGCAGATGCATTAAAGAAAAAACTTGCTGAGAAGCAGATTGAAAAAGATCAGGTGGAAGGAATCGGTGTAGGTGTTCCTGCTCCTGTAGATGCAGAAGGTGTTGTTCAGAATACCGCAAACCTGGGATGGGGATACAAAGAAGTAAAACGCGAGATGGAAGAGTTATCCGGCATGAAAGCAGAGATTGGTAATGACGCCAATGTAGCAGCACTTGGGGAGATGTGGCTCGGAGCCGGAAAAGGACGCAAGAATATCATCATGGTGACACTTGGAACAGGTGTTGGTGGTGGAATCATCGTAGATGGAAAACCTCTGGTAGGTGCACATGGTGCCGGTGGAGAGATCGGTCATCTCTGTGTTAATTACGAAGAAACGGATCACTGCGGATGCGGTAATACAGGATGTCTGGAGCAGTATGCATCTGCAACAGGTATTACAAGACTTGCCAATATCCGTCTGGCAAAAGATGATAAAGAATCTGTATTAAGAGGACAGGAGATCAGTGCGAAGACTGTATTCGATGCAGTAAAAGCAGGAGATGCAGTAGCAGAAGAAATCGCAGAAGAATTTGGAAAATATCTCGGATACGCGATGGCAAATCTGGCAGCGGTCGTAGACCCTGCTGCAATTGTAATCGGTGGAGGAGTATCAAAAGCCGGAGAAATTCTTCTGAAATATGTAGAAAAGAACTTTAAAGAAAGAGCATTCTTTGCAAACAAAGATACAGAATTCGTTCTTGCAACACTTGGAAATGATGCGGGTATCTGCGGAGCTGCAAAATTAATTCTTTAAGAAAGATACAGAAGAAGACAAACAGGAAACTATATTTCTAATAATAAAGGGAGAGTTACAGTGAACAACCAGTGTGACCCTCCTTTTTTGGTACTTAAGTATGCAGGGAAAGCTGTCAGTGCCGGCTTCTGCAGATGCCAAAGTATGTTTATAAGGCTTTGTTGGTAAAAATAAAAAATGCGGATATATGAAAATCCGCATTTTTATAGAAAATGATACTATTTACTGTATAATCGATTATTCTGAACTTCCAGAAGAACCATTGTCACTGCCGCCGGAAGAACCGCTGTCACTGCCGCCGGAAGAGCCATTGTCGCTGCTGGAACTTCCGTTAGATCCTCCGTTGTAGGATCCGTCTCCTGATGCGTCAGAACCAGTACTTCCGGAAGTAGAACCGCTATAGGAGTCGTTTCCGGAAGCAGAATCATTGCTGGTGTTAGAAGAATTGCTGTTCTTGCTTGAACTGCTGTCATCTGACTCGGCATCGCTATCATAAGATTTGCTCTTTGATTTACTCTTGCTTGAAGAATATCCATGTCCTGAGCATACATCATCAGAAAGTGAATCTTTTGCGAAGTATTCTGTAACAGAAGGGCATCCACTGCCTGCACGTTTTCCGCTGATTGTACATACGGTTGCTTTTTCAACGGAAGATGGTACTTCAAAATCCTTTGTTTCCAGGTTCGCATGGATACGGGTCATAATGTTATCCCAGATACGGAAACGGAATCTTGTATCGGAATTACACTCTTTGTTGTCGTCATATCCACCCCATACAGAACATGTATAATATGGCGTGAATCCACAGAACCATAAGTCTTTATTAGAAGTTGTGGTACCTGTCTTACCTGCAACCGGCATATTAGGAAGCTGGCAGGCTGTACCAGTACCTTCATTAACAACATCTTCCATGGCGCTTGTAAGGAGATATGCTGTACTGTCTTTGATTACAGTGTGGGAATCTCCGTTGCCCTCAAGAAGCACATTACCATCATGGTCAACAACTTTGCTGTATAAGGTTGGTTTGTTATAAACACCACCATTTGCAATAGCTGCATAAGCGGCACACATTTCATAGTTGTATACACCTTCAGTGATACCACCAAGAGCGAGGGTCTGTGACTTACTGTCATCAAATACCTGTCCGTTGATTGTCTTATTTTTTACCAGTGTACTGATTCCAAACTTCTGGCAATATTCATATCCAAGTTCCTGTGTAATCTCGTCACTCAATTTTACTGCTACAACGTTAATTGAATTTGTGATGGCCTGGCGGATTGTTGTACTTCCACGATACTGTTTGTCCGCATTTCTGAGAACCTGACCACTCTTTAATGTATACGGTTCATCATCAATTGTAGTTGCAAGTGTCTTATCACAGGAATCCAGAGCTGGTGCATAAGCTGCAAGGATCTTGAATGTAGAACCAGGCTGCCTTTTAGAACCCTGGTAAGCTCTGTTCAGTCCGAGACTGGAAGCTTTTTCACCACGTCCACCGACCAGTGCTTTGATTTCACCGGTGGCCTGATCCATGATTGTGATAGAAGACTGTGGCTGAGGGGTGATCGTGATACGTTCATCGTAGGTATCACCTTCCTGTGCAATTGTTGATTTCCATTCTTCTACCATTGCTCTGGCGGAAGCTTCACTGGAATAGAGAAGTCCCTGTTCTTTTCCATAAGTTGCTTTTACATAAGACTTGATATCGTTACTTCCGTAATTCTGTGTGGAACCGTCTGCACGCGTAACTGTCAGTGCATAATCAAGTCCATATTCTTTTAATCCGGGATAGTTAGAGTCTCTGTTAGCCTCTTCGTCACAGATCTGCTGCATTGCCTGATTCTGTGTGGAGTAGATGCTGAGTCCTCCGCTGTAAACAGCGTTATATGCCTGGGTATCCGTATAACCCAGCTGGTCTTTCAGATCCTGAATTACCTGTTGTGCAAGAGCGTCTACAAAATAGCTGTAAGCATTATCACCCTGTGTAGAAGAAGCAGTTGTCTGAATACGTGCATAGACATCATCTGCCATAGCTTCGTCATACTGAGCCTGACTGATATAACCCTGCTCCAGCATATTATTTAGTACTTTGTCTCTACGTAACTTGTTGTTATCCGGATGGGTTACCGGATCGTAATCCGTTGGATTCTGTGTGATACCGGCAATAACTGCACATTCGGATAAAGTAAGCTCAGATACATCTTTGTTAAAATATCTCTGTGATGCAGCCTGAACTCCAAGGCAGTTCTGCCCAAGGTTGATGGTATTCAGATAACTTTCGATGATTTCATCTTTGTCCATCTGTTTTTCAATCTGGATTGCCAGATACTGTTCCTGAATCTTACGCTGTAGTCTGTCGTAGAATGTCTTTTCTTTGGTAAAGTTCGGGAATACATTGTTCTTGATGAGCTGCTGCGTCAGTGTACTGGCACCCTCTGAGAAGCTTCCGCGGGTAATTCCGACAACCGCAGCACGGGCGATACCCTGAAGGTCAATACCGTTGTGTTTGTAAAAACGTTCATCCTCGATCGCTACAAATGCATGTTGGAGATCTTTTGGAATCTCGTCAATGGATTTGTATACACGGTTGGAACCTGAGGATACGAAGCGTTCAATCTCAGTGCTGCCATCATCAGCATAAACAAAGGTTGTGAATCCTTTTGGCTTAACATCGGATGCGGAAACTTTCGGAGTATCATCAATAATCTTTTTTATAAAAAGACCGCCACCGAGCATTCCGGCAACTGCCACACATACGATACACAGAAGCAGTGCTTTAAAAAGCCGGACGACGATACGTTTTCCCTGCATTGTAGATTTGGATGTTATTTTTTTCTGCTTTTTTGCAGCTTTTTTCTTTCCATAATTCATGCGCTTAGGCCTCCTTCATACTTGCTTATTATAACAAATGTACAGTCTTTTATAAAGAAAAAAATGAAAACTTCATATATGGCTAGGAAAATCTTAAGAAATTAGTTATTATATAAGTAAAAAATATAAGTGAAACATCAGATATCCAGATGACAGGAATGATTTTTCAGGCACACTCTAAGGCTGGAATCATGTGAAAGTCAGAGATATCATGAAAAAGATTTGAAAGGATGACGCTATGTTACCAGAATACAAAACGGTCTATGAAGGCGGGGAAGATGAAATCGTTGAAAAGAAATCAAGATTTATTGCCACAGTGCTTCCTGTGCAGACAGAAGAGGAGGCGCTTGCATTTATAGAAAAGACAAAAAAGAAATACTGGGATGCAAGGCATAACTGCTTTGCATATATTATAGGGGAAAGAGGACAGCTGCAAAGATGCAGCGATGATGGAGAACCAAATGGAACAGCGGGAAAACCAATGCTGGATGTATTGCTGGGGAATGAGCTTCGCAATGTCGTGGTGGTTGTAACCAGATATTTTGGAGGAACACTTCTGGGAACCGGAGGGCTTGTAAGAGCTTATTCAGGTGCGGTAAAAGCAGGACTTGAGGCATCGGTGCTGATCACAAAGATATGGGGCGTAAAACTCCATATTGATACGGATTATACAACATTTGGAAAAATCCAGTATATTCTTGCACAAAGAGAATTGAAAATACTGGATACGGTATATACCGATAAGGTGGAACTGGAAGTGCTGATCCCGAAGACAGATCTGGATCTTGTGATGAGTACGATCACGGAAGGAACGAATGCACAGGCAGAGATGACACCGGGAGAAGAGTGCTATTATGCAGAGATAGGCGGGACGCCAACGATTCTTGAATAATCTGACAGGAAATCCTATGAAGCATGCCTGAAAAGAAAAGGTATCTGTAACCATGTTTCGTAATTACTTGAAGTTTAAAAAATAAGTAATACGAAATATCTGTTACAGATACCTTTCTTATTATACCTTATACCAAATCATAGAAGAGAAATGGTCAGGTGTTCACGAATCCACCTGTAATAAAACAGCATCTCTCTTGAAATCCATTTTTAGGATTTATGAAAATTCCGGCTCGATCAGTCCAAATGTTCCGTTTTTACGTTTGTATACAACGTTCACTTCGTCTGATTCCGCATTGCAGAATACATAGAAATCATGCCCTAATAATTCCATCTGTACGCATGCATCTTCTGGATACATTGGTTTAAATCCAAATTTTTTCGTACGTACGATCTTAATCTCGCCATCATCTTCAATGTTGTCTTCGGATTCAAAAAATTCCTGCTTGAAATTGCCGCCGTCCTGTTCACGTGCTACCAGTTTGTTTTTATATTTGCGAAGCTGACGCTCAATAACTTCTTCTACAAGGTCAATAGATACATACATATCCGAACTTTCCTGCTCTGAACGAATCATACCACCCTTGACTGGAATGGTAACTTCGATCTTCTGATGCCCTTTCTGTACGCTCAGGGTTACGTGGATCTCAGTATTCGGAGTGAAATACCTTTCTAATTTTCCTAACTTGCTTTCTACGGCTTCTTTTAAACCTGGTGTTACATCGATGTTCTTCCCAATAATGATAAATTTCATGATGCCCAACTCCTTTTCGACATAATTTCAAATAAATGCACGGTATACAATCATCAAATTATGGTAATAATATCTGACAATTGATAGTCGAATTGGCAATCTATCTGATATGTGTAGTATAACATGTTTGGACGCTAATGTATAGCACGAATTACCTGAATTCTTGAAATTTTTCCTTCATGTAATTTTGCAACACGAAGTCCACAGTTATGGAAGTAATAACAGGCACCAACGCGGGGATTTACATTCTGTTCTTCCAGATGGGTCAGCAGGACCTCTAAAAGAGTTGCATCCGGGTCCCCGGGAATCTCTACGGATAACACCTTGTTGACGACTTTAATCTTAGTCGAAGCACGAAAGACGGTTTCGTCAGCAACATCAAATTCTGAAAATAAGAATTTTCGTGTGGCAAATAATACAGCAATCGAAGTGACACCGATCAGACTGCTGTAGATAGAAGAGTGATCCACGATAATCTGTCTGGCAATTGCAAACAACAGTACTTCAAAGACAGTGCTTGGTGAGTGAGAGTACATCATTCTGATCAGCTCCACACCAATGATCAGGTTAAAACAGACCTCAAGCAGATCGTCGTAGTTTGGATAAGTTCCAAGATTTGGAATATTTTGAAGCGAGCCAGCCATGCGGAGGCAGAGGAGAATAATACCAATCGCAAGCATAAAAGCAATGACATATTCAAGAATGGCAGCAATCTGCTTCAAAATCTGTGCAATAAATTCTTTCATACATAGATTTCCTTTCTTTTGAAAATAGATTAATAAAGTAGAATTTCGCTGTAATCTCAGTATAAGTGAAAGCAGACCGTTTGCCAATAAGACGGGAGCAGATTGAATTACTAAATTAAGTACAATCAAAAAAAGAGACGGGATATCACCAGAGTCTGGCTTTAGAGCGTGTTTCAGACAAGCTCTAAGAACAAAAAAGCGGCAATACATATGAAGTAAATTTTCAGGAAAGAAATTGCCTCATATATATTACCGCTATTAGCAGCCGTTTACCGGCATTTATTAAATTATAAAGAATTTATAACCTTATCGGCTGACACGTTTTCTCATCTTCGGATCCAAGATCTTCTTACGGATACGTAAGGATTCCGGAGTTACTTCCAGAAGCTCATCTGTATCGATGAAGTCGATGGCCTGTTCCAGACTGAGTACAGTCGGAGGAGTAAGACGGAGTGCTTCATCTGCACTGGAAGAACGGGTGTTTGTAAGATGTTTTGTCTTACATACGTTCACTTCGATATCATCTGTCTTGGCATTTTCTCCGATGACCATACCAGAGTAAACCTTCTCGCCAGGTCCGATGAAGAGAGTACCACGTTCCTGGGCACTGTACAGACCGTAAGTTACGGATTCACCAGTCTCGAATGCAATCAGGGATCCCTGTTTACGGTACTGGATGTCACCCTTATATGGAGCGTATCCGTCGAATGCAGTGTTCATGATACCGTTACCCTTTGTATCTGTTAGGAAATCCCCACGATAACCAATGAGTCCACGTGACGGGATTTTGAATTCCAGACGTGTGTAACCGCCGTTGGCAGCACCCATTGTCTGAAGCTCACCCTTTCTCTGGCTCAGCTTGTCGATGACAACACCTGTATATTCATCTGGTACATCGATATAAGCAATTTCCATTGGCTCGAGAAGTTTACCATTCTCATCCTTGTGATACAGAACCTCGGCTTTACTTACTGCGAATTCATAGCCTTCACGTCTCATGTTCTCGATCAGAACAGACAGGTGAAGTTCTCCACGTCCGGATACCTTGAATGCATCCATGTTTTCTGTATCTTCTACACGGAGGCTGACGTCTGTGTTAAGCTCGCGCATCAGACGGTCACGTAAGTGGCGGGAAGTTACGTATTTTCCCTCCTGTCCGGCAAATGGGCTGTCATTTACAACGAAGTCCATAGAAATCGTTGGCTCAGAGATCTTCTGGAACGGGATCGGAACCGGATTCTCAGGAGAGCAGAGTGTATCACCGATGGAAATATCTGAAATACCGGAGATCGCTACGATCGCACCGATAGTTGCTTCTTTTACTTCTACTTTCTGCAGACCGTCAAATTCATATAACTTACTGATCTTAACTTTCTTTTGTTTGTCAGGATCATGATGGTTCACTACAACCATTTCCTGATTTACTGCGATGGTACCGTTATCTACTTTACCAACACCGATACGTCCGACATATTCATTGTAATCGATCGTGCTGATCAGAACCTGTGTCGGAGCTTCCGGATCTCCTTCTGGAGCAGGGATATAGTCAAGAATTGTCTCGAACAGAGGTTTCATGTCTTTCATATCATCTGTGATCTCAAGTGCAGCTACACCGTTCTTTGCAGAAGCGTATACGAATGGGCAGTCTAACTGCTCATCAGAAGCACCAAGGTCGATAAGAAGCTCAAGCACTTCATCAATAACTTCGTCAGCTCTTGCCTCCGGACGGTCAATTTTATTAATACAAACGATAACCGGAAGCTTTAATTCCATTGCTTTACGGAGTACGAATTTTGTCTGAGGCATAGCACCCTCGAAAGCGTCAACGACGAGGATGACACCATTTACCATCTTAAGGACACGTTCTACCTCTCCACCGAAGTCGGCATGTCCCGGAGTATCTATAATATTGATTTTTACACCGTTATAGGTGACGGCAGTATTTTTGGAGAGGATAGTAATTCCACGTTCTCTTTCGATATCGTTAGAGTCCATGACACGTTCTGCTACTTCCTGATTCTCACGGAATACACCGCTTTGCTTTAATAATTCATCTACTAATGTTGTCTTACCATGGTCAACATGGGCAATAATCGCGATATTACGTACATCTTCACGTTTTGTCTTCATTACGAATCTTCCTTTTCTCTACCTATTATCATATGCAACCACATTAGTTTATCACATTTTTTGAAATTTACAAGTATTTTAGTTCTAAAATGCTGTTTTGATTCATAGACTTTGTAATGACTCAAAATACGATTCAGAGGAAGGGAGATTACAAAATTATGTCAGATAAGATGATTGAGAACAACCAGGTAACCGTTATGGGAGAGATCGTATCCCCGTTTTCATTCAGCCATGAAGTGTTCGGTGAGGGCTTTTATATGGTGGAAGTAGATGTAAAACGTCTTAGCAATTCAAGGGACAGGATCCCTCTTATGATCTCGGAGAGACTGATCGATGTATCCAAAGATTATACCGGAGAATTTATTATGGTAAATGGACAGTTCCGGTCCTATAACAGACACGAAGAGACAAAGAACAGACTGATCCTGTCTGTGTTTGTCCGTGAAATTTCATTTGTAGAAGAGGAGCTGGACGGAGCCAAGACGAATCAGATCCTTCTGGATGGCTATATCTGCAAACAGCCGGTATACCGAAAGACACCGCTTGGAAGAGAAATTGCAGATCTGCTTCTTGCAGTGAACCGGCCGTATGGAAAGTCGGATTACATCCCATGTATCTGCTGGGGGCGCAATGCAAGATTTGCTTCTGCATTCGAAGTCGGAGAGCATGTACAAGTGATTGGAAGGATCCAGAGCCGTGAATATATGAAAAAGATCACGGAAAACGAGACACAGAAAAGGGTTGCCTATGAAGTGTCAGTCAGCAAACTGGAATGTATGGATGTGTAAAATTAGCAGATGGTTTGATTGACATCATATTTAATTGATGATAGAATTTCATTAGATTATATGAAAGTCAGGAGGATCACTATGGCTATTTTTACAGGAGCCGGCGTGGCAATTGTCACACCATTTAATGAAGATGGAAGTATTAATTATGATAAACTGGATGAATTGATCGAATTTCATTGTGCACATAAAACAGACAGCATTGTAATCTGCGGTACGACAGGAGAATCTGCTACTATGACAGAGGAAGAACATATGCAGTGTGTAAAATTCACAATCGACCGTGTAAAACACAGAATCCCGGTTATCGCAGGAACAGGTTCTAATTGCACACGTACTGCAATTGAGATGTCAAAAGAAGCTTCCGAATACGGAGCAGACGGACTGCTTCTGGTTACACCTTATTACAATAAGGCAACTCAGGCAGGTCTTGTTGCACATTTCAGCGCAGTAGCGAAAGAAGTAACAGCACCGATCATTATGTACAGTGTTGCAAGCAGAACAGGATGTAACATCGAACCGGCAACAGTAGCAAAACTGGTAAAAGAAGTAGATAATATCGTAGGTATCAAAGAAGCATCAGGAAATATCTCACAGGTTGCAAAGATCATGAACCTGACAGATGGTAATGTTGATATGTATTCTGGTAATGATGATCAGATCGTGCCGCTGTTATCCCTGGGTGGAAAAGGTGTGATCTCAGTATTGTCAAATGTAGCACCGGATGAAGCACATGATATTTGTGAGAAATTCTTTAACGGAGATGTGAAGGGAAGTGCAGCACTTCAGCTGAAAGCGCTTCCACTGATCGAGCAGTTATTCTGCGAAGTGAACCCGATCCCGGTTAAAAAGGCAATGCAGCTTATGGGAGTTGACTGTGGACCGCTTCGTATGCCGCTTACAGAGATATCCCCTGAACATGAGAAGAATCTTGCAAAAGCAATGAAAGACTTCGGTATTCAGTTAGCATAATAATAAAAATAAAGGATATCATACATGATCTACATATATGATATCCTTTTGTTTTAAGGGTATAGAGAGATAAATTACAAGGAGGATAAATAGCATGGTAAAAGCAATTATGCATGGATGTAATGGACACATGGGACGTGTGATTACGGATATTATTAAGAACACAGAAGGAATTGAACTGGTAGCAGGAATTGACAAATATACAAAAGTACCGAATGATTATCCGGTATTTGAAAGCATCAGCGCATGCGATGTAGATGCAGATGTTATCATTGATTTTTCAAATGCAGCGGCAGCAGATGAATTACTGGATTACTGCGTGGAAAAACAGGTACCGGTAGTACTTTGTACAACAGGACTGTCAGAAGAGCAGCTTGCGAAGGTAGAAGAATCAGCCAAAAAAGTAGCCGTATTAAAGTCTGCGAACATGTCACTTGGAATCAACCTTCTGATGAAGATCCTGAAAGATGCAACAAAGGTACTTTCACCGGCAGGATATGATATTGAACTGGTGGAAAAACATCATAATCAGAAACTGGATGCACCAAGCGGTACAGCACTGGCACTTGCTGATTCGATCAACGAAGCAGCGGATAACCAGTATCATTATGTATATGACAGAAGCCAGGTGCGTCAGAAACGTGACCAGAAAGAGATCGGAATTTCAGCAGTACGTGGAGGAACGATCGTTGGTGACCATGAAGTAATCTTTGCGGGACAGGATGAAGTGATCGAATTCAAACATACTGCATATTCCAAAGCTGTATTTGGAAAAGGTGCGGTAGAAGCTGCAAAATTCCTGGCTGGAAAACCGGCAGGAAGATACGATATGTCAGATGTCATTCAGTTCTAGTGGGGAACCGGATCTGATTGATAGATAGAAAAAATAATAACACAGGAAGAACAGGAGGTAGCAATGAGACAATTGGAGGAACGTTATCTGGAGAGACTTTCTCAACTGTATCCAACCATCGCCAAAGCTTCCACAGAAATCATCAATTTGCAGGCAATCTTGAACCTGCCTAAGGGAACAGAACATTTTTTAACAGACATTCATGGGGAATATGAGGCATTTGCACATGTACTCAAGAATGGCTCTGGTTCCGTGCGCCGTAAAATTGATGATGTGTTCGGTAATACTCTGAGTAGCAAGGACAAACAGGCCCTTGCTACTCTTATTTATTATCCGAAGGAGAAGATGGACAGGATCAAAAAGACAGAGAAAAATATGGAGGACTGGTATAAGATCACACTTTACAGGCTGATAGAGGTTTGCAAAAGAACAGCGAGCAAATATACCAGATCTAAGGTAAGAAAGGCACTGCCGCCGGATTTTGCATATGTGATTGAAGAGCTGATCACGGAAAAAAGTGGTATGACGACGGATAAGGAATCTTACTATAATGCGATCGTCAGTACGATCATCAGGATCGGACGTGCCGAGAAATTCATTATTGCAATGAGTGAGCTGATCCAGCGTCTGACGGTGGACCATCTGCATATTGTTGGGGATATATATGACAGAGGACCGGGACCGCATATTATTATGGATAAACTGATGGCGTACCATTCCGTGGATATCCAGTGGGGAAACCATGATGTATTGTGGATGGGAGCGGCAGCCGGACAAAGAGGCTGTATTGCAAATGTGATCCGTATCTGTGCAAGATATGGCAATCTTGATATTCTGGAGGAAGGATACGGAATCAATCTGCTTCCGCTTGCAACATTTGCCATGAATACATATAAGGATGATCCGTGTGAATGCTTCAAATTAAAAGGCAATCCAAATTACAGTGCGACAGAGATGCTGATGGATGTGAAGATGCATAAGGCAATTTCTGTCATCCAGTTCAAAGTGGAAGGCCAGATCATTAAGAAGAATCCGGGATTTAAGCTGGATAAGCGCAATCTCTTGCATTATATTGATTATGAAAAGGGAACAATTGAGCTGGATGGAAAAGAATATAAGCTTCTGGATACGAACTTCCCGACGATCGATCCGAAAAAGCCGTATGCCCTGACAAGAGAAGAAGAGGATATTATGGAGCGTCTGGAACGAGCTTTTGAAAACTGTGAAAAACTGCAGAGTCATATGCATTTTCTTTTGAACCGCGGTGGATTATATAAAGTATATAATGGAAACCTGCTGTATCATGGATGCGTTCCTCTAAAAGAAGATGGAACCTTAAAAAGTGTGCGTATATTCGGACGGACTTATAAGGGTAAGAGTCTGTATGAAGTATTGGAAAGCTATGTAAGAAAAGGATTTTATGCGGTAGATCCAAAGGAAAAAGAACGTGGCAGGGATATCATGTGGTATATCTGGCTGAGTGAGAATTCACCGTTGTTTGGAAAAGACAAGATGGCGACGTTCGAACGGTATTTTCTGGCTGAAAAAGAGACGCATAAGGAAAAGAAGAATCCATATTACCTGCTGTTAGAAGATGAAAAAGTGGTGGAGCGGATCCTGAAAGGATTCGGCCTGGAAAATGAAGATGCCCACATTATCAACGGTCATGTTCCGGTGAAGTGCAAAGACGGGGAAAAACCAATCAAGTGTGGTGGAAAAGTACTGGTCATTGATGGAGGATTTTCAAGAGCGTACCAGAAAGAGACAGGAATTGCCGGATATACATTGATCTATAATTCGTATGGATTGATACTTGCAGCTCATGAGCCATTTGAATCAACAGAGGCTGCGATCGAAAAAGAAAGCGACATTCATTCCGACAGCACGGTTGTAAAGCGTACGCTGGAACGCAAAAAAGTAGAAGATACAGACGTCGGAAAAGAATTAAAAGAGCAGATTTCAGATCTGGAAGTATTGCTCGCAGCATATAGAAGCGGTGTGATCGCAGAAAGATTATAATGTATGTAAATGCATAACAATGTAAAAAAATACCAGTCTTCCGATTGAGAGTTTACCGTATAAATTCAGAAAAAATGCAGATATTACAGGTAACAAGTATTACTTGAGCATAGATGAATTTATACGGAAAGGGAGATTGGAAAAATGAGACAATGGAAAAAGTTCATGCTGGTACTGATGTGTACAGGAGTGATGGCAGGAGTAACTGCCTGTGGAAATAATGCCGACGATAACGCAGCCAATGACAATGCGGCAACAGAAGGGACAACCGGTAATCAGACAGATGGTATTATGAATGATAATACAGAGGATGATGTTCTGGATAATGGCAATACAACAGATAGAAATAACACAACAGGAAAAGATGATGTCACAGACAGAAATAATACAAATGGCGGTGTAATGGATGAAATCGGTGATGATGTCCGTGATGGAGTAGATGACATCGGGGACACATTAGATCCGGATGACAATGTGAACAACGGTACACAGAATACGAGATAGCAAAAAATTGTAGAGATATGAATATATAAGGATGTGGGGAATGTATGGAAATGATACAGAAGACCACGTCCTTATTTTATGTAGCGAAGTATGGAAGAGAAGCGTGCCAGAGGCAGGCCTTGGAGATAGAAAAGGATTTTGAAAAAGTTACAGGTGAAAAGTTTGTTGCACAGGAGAGTGCCGGCAGGCTGGCTGGACGGCGGCACTTTAGTATGATAAAATACTAAAAATAAATAGAAATATTATAAAAGAGAATGTAAAAACATACAGGATAAGGAGAACAGAGTATATGAAATTCAGACCATGTATAGATATTCATAATGGACAGGTAAAACAGATTGTCGGCGGAAGTCTTCTGGATCAGGGAGATCAGGCAGTGGAGAATTTTGCTGCAACACAGGAGGCGGATTATTTTGCAGATATGTATAAAAAAGACGGGCTGACCGGAGGACACGTGATCCTGCTGAATCCGGCATCTTCCGAATATTATGCAAAGACAAAAGAACAGGCGTTAAAAGCATTGCGGGCATATCCGGAAGGACTGCAGATCGGCGGAGGAATCACGGCTGAGAATGCAGCAGAGTATATTGAAGCAGGTGCAAGTCATGTGATCGTGACTTCCTATGTGTTCAAAAATGGAGAAATCCAGTGGGAGAATCTTGAAAAGCTCTGTGCAGCCGTCGGAAAAGAGCATGTGGTTCTGGATCTGAGCTGTAGAAAAAAAGATGACAAATATTATATCGTAACGGACCGCTGGCAGACATTTACGAATGTTGTATTAGATGAAGCAATTCTGGAAAAATTATCGGGATACTGTGATGAATTCCTGGTTCACGGGGTAGATGTAGAAGGAAAAGCATCGGGAATTGAAAGTGAACTGATTGAAATATTAAGTAAAGAAACGAAGATTCCGGTTACATATGCAGGCGGTATCAGCTCGCTGGAAGACCTTGAAAAAATCCGCGAAATCGGAAAAGGAAAGATTGATTTTACGATTGGAAGTGCTCTGGATCTCTTCGGAGGAAAGATCCCGTATCAGACAATCCGGAATTACCGGTTCTAAACAGGTGGTTAATAATGTGTTAACACTTTATAAATCGGTTGAATTGAAGTTTGGATAGTGATAAAATGGGGAATAGAGTGGTCGTATTGCGTCCATAATCAGTAATAAGGAGCACATAGCGAATGAATATTATACAGAAAATATTTGGAACTCATAGCCAAAATGAGTTGAAACGAGTTTACCCGATCGCCGATGCAGTTCTTGCAATGGATGAGGAGATGCAGAAGCTGTCTGATGAGGAACTCAAAGGAAAGACAAAAGAATTCAAGGAACGTCTGGAAAAAGGCGAGACTTTAGATGATATTCTCCCAGAAGCATATGCGGTAGTAAGAGAAGCTGCAAGCCGTGTACTGGGAATGAAACATTACCGCGTACAGATCATCGGTGGTATTATCCTGCATCAGGGACGTATCGCTGAGATGAAGACTGGTGAAGGTAAGACCCTGGTAGCGACACTTCCGTCCTATCTGAATGCACTGGATGGAAAAGGGGTACATGTTGTAACAGTCAATGATTATCTGGCAAAGCGTGATGCTGAGTGGATGGGGCAGGTACATGAATTCCTGGGACTGACTGTCGGCGTTGTACTGAACAGCATGGATAATGATGAAAGACGTGCAGCATATGACTGTGATATCACTTATGTAACCAATAACGAACTGGGATTTGATTATCTGAGAGATAACATGGTTATTTATAAAGAACAGCTGGTACAGCGTGGTCTGAACTATGCGCTGATCGATGAGGTTGACTCTGTACTGATCGATGAGGCGAGAACTCCTCTGATCATTTCCGGACAGAGTGATAAGTCTACAAAGCTTTATGAAGCATGCGATATCCTGGCGCGCCAGTTAGAGCGTGGTGAAGCCAGTGGCGAATTTACCAAGATGAATGCCATCATGGGTGAAGACATTGAAGAGACCGGAGATTTCATCGTTAATGAGAAGGAAAAGAATATCAACCTTACAGAAGACGGTGTTAAAAAAGTTGAAAAATTCTTCCATATCGAGAACCTGGCGGATTCAGAGAACCTGGAGATCCAGCATAACATTATCCTGGCACTGCGTGCACATAACCTGATGTTCCGTGACAAAGATTATGTAGTAAAAGATGATGAAGTACTGATCGTTGATGAATTTACCGGACGTATCATGCCGGGACGCCGTTACTCCGATGGTCTGCATCAGGCAATCGAAGCAAAAGAACATGTAAAAGTTAAGAGAGAAAGCAAGACTCTTGCAACGATTACATTCCAGAACTTATTTAATAAATATACAAAGAAATCCGGTATGACAGGTACTGCCCTGACAGAAGAAAAAGAGTTCCGTGAGATTTACGGTATGGACGTTATCGAAATTCCTACCAATGTTCCGGTTATCCGTAAAGACCTGGAAGACGCAGTATACAAAACACAGAAAGAAAAATTCAGAGCCGTATGTGATGCAATCGAAGAAGCACATGCAAAGCATCAGCCGGTACTGGTTGGTACAATTACAATTGATAATTCAGAGCTGTTAAGCGGTATGTTAAAGCGCCGTGGAATCAAACATAATGTATTGAATGCTAAATTCCACGAATTAGAGGCTGAGATTGTAGCCCAGGCAGGTGTGCATGATGCCGTTACGATCGCTACAAACATGGCCGGCCGTGGTACGGATATCAAGCTGGATGACGAGGCAAAAGCAGCCGGTGGACTTAAGATCATCGGTACAGAACGCCATGAATCCAGACGTATCGATAACCAGCTGCGTGGACGTTCCGGACGTCAGGGAGACCCGGGAGAATCCAGATTCTACATTTCGCTGGAAGATGATCTGATGAGACTCTTTGGTTCAGAACGTCTGATGAGCGTATTCAGTGCCCTTGGTGTAGAAGACGGGGAACAGATTGAGCATAAGATGCTTTCCAGCGCAATTGAAAAAGCACAGGAGAAGATCGAAAGCAATAACTTTGGAATCCGTAAGAACCTGTTAGAATATGACCAGGTTATGAACGAACAAAGAGAGATCATTTACGAAGAAAGACGCCATGTACTGGATGGAGACAACATGCGTGATTCCATTTTCCATATGATGAATAACTATGTGGAAAATGTAGTAGATATGGTGATCAATCCGGAACAGGATTATGATGAATGGAATCTGACAGAGTTAAATCTGACAATCCGCAACACAATTCCGATGGAAGTGATCACAGAAGAAGATATCAAGAATATCAGCCAGAAAGAATTAAAACACATGCTCAAAGAGCGTGCGGCAAAGGTTTACGAAGCAAAAGAATCAGAGTTCCCGGAACCAGAGCATATGCGTGAGATCGAACGTGTCGTTCTTCTGAAAGTTATTGATGCAAAATGGATGGATCATATCGATGATATGGACCAGCTGCGTCAGGGAATCGGTCTGCAGGCTTATGGTCAGAGAGATCCGAAAGTAGAATACAAGATGATCGGTTATGAGATGTTTGATGAGATGACAAGAGCTATCGAAGAAGATACTGTACGTACCATCCTGCATGTCAAACTGGAACAGAAGGTAGAAAGAGAGCAGGTTGCAAAAGTAACCGGAACCAATAAAGATGATACCGGAGTACGTGAACCAAAGAAACGTGCAGAAAAGAAAGTATATCCGAATGATCCGTGCCCGTGCGGAAGCGGTAAAAAATACAAACAGTGCTGCGGACGTAAGTAGGGCTGTGCCGGCAAATAAGACATTAAAATAAGAAGAAAGAGGTGGAAATGTGGTTGAGTTAGATCAGTTCAAAACGATAATGAACGCTTACGAAGAACCTCTTGCCGAAATGAGGGATTCACTTTGACGTTGCAGGCAAAGAACGAAGAATCGAAGAACTGGAACGTAAAATAGAAGAACCTGGATTCTGGGACAATCCGGAAGAATCACAGGAACTGATGAAAGAACTGAAAAATCTGAAAGAACAGGTAGATACGATACATGGTCTCTATCATTCTTATGAAGATATCAATCTTCTGATCGAGATGGGATATGAAGATGAAGATCCGGGGATGGTAAAAGAGCTGGAAGAGGAAATTCATGCATTTGAAGAAGTGTTTGAAAAACTCAAGATCCAGACTCTTTTATCCGGAGAGTATGATTCCTGCAATGCGATCATGACGATTCATGCGGGAGCTGGAGGAACTGAATCCTGTGACTGGGCAGGTATGCTGTACCGTATGTACAGCCGCTGGGCAGAAAAAAAGGGATTTACCTTACAGGTGCTGGATTTTCTGGACGGGGATATTGCCGGAATCAAAGCAGTTACATTTGAAGTAAATGGTGAAAATGCTTATGGATACCTGAAGTCTGAAAAAGGTGTACACAGACTGGTACGTATTTCACCGTTTAATTCAGCAGGAAAGCGTCAGACATCGTTTGCTTCCTGTGATGTACTGCCGGATCTGAAAGATGATATCGATATAGAGATCGCAGACGATGATCTGAAGATCGACACATACCGTGCAAGTGGTGCCGGTGGACAGCATGTCAATAAGACATCATCGGCGATCCGTATTACGCATCTGCCGACCGGAATTGTGGTACAGTGCCAGAATGAACGGTCGCAGCATCACAATAAAGAAAAAGCGATGCAGATGTTAAAAGCAAAACTGCAGCTTATGAAAGAACAGGAACAGGCAGATAAAGTGTCTGATATCCGAGGTGAAGTTAAGGACATCGGATTTGGAAATCAGATCAGATCCTATGTTATGCAGCCATATACACTGGTGAAAGATCACCGTACGAATGAGGAAAACAGTAATGTGAATGCCGTGATGGATGGAGATATCGATGGATTCATCAATGCATATCTGAAAAAGATAGCAAACGGCTAGACGAAAAGGAGGGAATATATGATCAATATAGCAGTAATGGGTTACGGAACCGTTGGTTCCGGGGTTGTAGAGGTTATTAATACCAATGGAGCCCGTATCAATCAGCGGATCGGTGACGAGCTGAATGTCAAATATGTACTGGATATGAAGGATTTTCCTGGAGATCCGGTACAGGAAAAGATCGTGCATGATTTTGAGACGATTGTTTCTGATGATGATGTACAGATTGTGGTAGAAGTAATGGGCGGAATTGAGCCGGCCTATACATTTGTAAAAAGATGTCTGCAGGCAGGAAAAAGCGTAGCTACTTCGAACAAGGCACTTGTGGCAAAACACGGTGCAGAGCTTCTGTCTATCGCAGCGGAGCACAATATCAACTTCTTATTTGAAGCAAGTGTAGGCGGCGGTATCCCGATCATCCGTCCACTGAATTCTTCACTGACAGCTGATGAGATTGAAGAAATCACAGGAATCCTGAACGGTACAACGAACTATATGCTTTCTAAAATGTTCTATGAAGGGGCAGATTACGATACTGTATTAAAAGAAGCGCAGGCGAATGGATATGCAGAACGTAATCCGGAAGCTGACGTAGAAGGTTATGATGCGTGCCGTAAGATTGCAATCCTTTCTTCTCTGATTTCTGGCCAGCAGGTGGATTTTGAAGATATCTATTGTGAAGGAATTACAGAGATCACAGTAGAAGATATGAAATATGCAAAAGCGCTCGGAACAACGATCAAACTTCTGGCATCCAGCAGACGTTATGCAGGTAACAGACTGCATGCGATTGTTGCACCATGTATGTTATATCCGGAACATCCGCTTTATAATGTAAATGATGTCTTCAATGCAATTTTTGTACATGGTAATGTGCTTGGGGATGCGATGTTCTATGGAAGCGGTGCCGGAAAACTTCCGACGGCCAGTGCTGTAGTAGCAGATGTTGTGGATGAAGCAAAACATCTGAACTGCAATATCATGACGATGTGGAAAGAAGAAAAACTCAAGCTGGAAGACAAGGCAGATTCCAAGAGAAGATTCTTTGTCAGAATTAAGGGAGACGAACAGGAACTGGTTCCACAGCTGAAAGATTCATTTGGAGAGATTGAGGTTGTAAAAGTTCCAGAACTGGAAGGTGAATTTGGATTTGTAACCCCTGTCATGATGGAAGGGGATTATGAGACCAGATCAAAACTTTACAAAGAGCAGATTGTACATATGATTCGTATTCAGGATTAATAAACTGGTCTGTCACAGGAGGAAACATGTTAATAGTAAAAAAATTTGGCGGAAGCTCGGTAGCCAATAAAGAAAGAATCTTCAATGTAGCAAAACGCTGTATTGAAGACTATAAAGCCGGACATGATGTAGTCGTAGTACTTTCGGCTATGGGAGATACAACAGATGATCTGATCGCACTTGCAAATACGATCAATCCACAGGCTAAGAAAAGAGAACTGGATATGCTGCTTACAACAGGTGAGCAGGTATCGGTATCACTGATGGCCATGGCAATGCAGGCACTGGATGTGCCGGCCGTGTCTTTGAACGCATTCCAGGTTATGATGCACTCTACATCACGCTATGGTAATGCAAGATTCAAAAGAGTTGATACAGAGAGAATCATGCATGAACTGGATTCCAGAAAGATCGTAATCGTAACAGGATTCCAGGGCGTGAATAAGTATGATGATATTACGACACTGGGACGTGGGGGATCAGATACAACAGCAGTTGCGCTGGCAGCAGTACTTCATGCTGATAAATGCGAGATTTATACAGATGTAGACGGTGTGTATACAGCAGATCCAAGAGTTGTAAAGACTGCAAAGAAGCTGGATGCAGTTACTTATGATGAGATGCTGGAACTGGCAAGTCTTGGGGCAAAAGTTCTTCACAACCGTTCTGTAGAGATGGCAAAAAAATATAATGTAGAATTAGTTGTGCGGTCAAGCTTGAACCGTTCAGAAGGTACCGTAGTCAAGGAGGGGTCAAACATGGAAAAATTACTGGTTACAGGTGTGGCTGCAGATAAAGATACAGTCAGAATCTCTGTACTTGGAGTAGAGGATACACCGGGAACAGCTTTTGCTGTATTCAATACACTGGCAGCAAATAATATTAATGTAGATATTATTCTTCAGTCAGTAGGAAGAGACGGAACAAAGGATATTTCCTTTACGGTTGCTTCTGATGATCTGGAGCATGCACTGGAAGTATTGAATGAAAATAAAGAAAGACTGACGATCAAAGAGATTACATGGAACGAAAAGGTTGCAAAACTGTCGATCGTTGGAGCTGGAATGATGAGTAACCCTGGTGTTGCTGCAAAGATGTTCGAATCTTTATATAATTCCAGAGTCAATATCAATATGATTTCAACATCTGAGATCCGTATCACAGTTCTGGTACCGGAAGAAGATATTGAAAAAGCAATGAATGCGGTTCATGATGGATTTGCGTTAGGAGCTTAAGAAGTGAATTAACGGCGGGAACTGTTATTAAGAAAACCGGTGACGATCTGTCTTGTCTCCGGAGAAGTAGAACGGAGTGTAAGAACCGTATCTAATTCTTCGGAAGAAAGATAGATATAGTTGCCGGTATTTTTTTCGATTCCTTTAGCATGAGAAGCAAGGAAAGTATCCGTACTTATAGAAGATTCTGTTAAAGTGCCGGTCTGGGCATGAAGATATGGAGTGGGTGTTTCGTGGATAGCAGAAGAGAAAGAAGAGGAATCCAGGAGAGCTTCGTCTTCCAGATCATGGAGAATCAGCTGGTCAAGGGAAATATGAAAATGAGCAGCCAGAATAACCAGATTTTCAATATCTGGTGTCCGGCTGCTGTTTTCATAATTACAATATGCCTGTCTGGAGATACTCAGCATATTTGCGAGATCTTCCTGATTGAGATGATTTTTCTTCCTGAGAAAGCGTAAATTTCTGGCCAGCTGTAAATTTGCCATATCTAACCTCCGCATGTGTCATGTATTTGATTAGTATAGCAATATGCCCGTGAAATAGATATGATATGCGTCGAT
Source organism: Dorea sp. (assembly GCF_977044405.1). NCBI lineage: Bacteria > Bacillati > Bacillota > Clostridia > Lachnospirales > Lachnospiraceae > Dorea > Dorea sp. The sequence goes on along the minus strand of NZ_CDRRQK010000011.1, from coordinate 40,081 downwards.
AAGTAACATAATAATAAAAAGCAACAAAGTGTTGCTTTTTGATATCTAAGCATGAAAGATAAGTGTTACTGTTCACTGGCGGTTCCATGCGGAGGCACGGGCAAGTGGCAAGCTTTCTGTATTACTTCATCTGACTGAGATAGCTGTTGTGATATTTGCCGGAAAATGTTACATCTTCTCCGAACCACTCTGGTGCGGTAAAAGTATTTGCAGCTTCTTCTGTAGGAAATTCCACTTCCACCAGCATAAGCGGGGCAAGAGATCCTTCAAAAATATCAAGCTCTGCGGTCAGTTCCGGGTCAAGAGGGATCATATAACGTTTCTTCTGGATCAGACGTCCGTCAATCTTGGTGAGCATGTGTTCATAAGACTCCTGGTCGAGAGGAAGATTATATTCCTGTCGTGCCATAAGACCGGAGGATTTGTAAGTGAGTTCATATTTGTCGTTGTCGCGACGGATACGTACGACCGGATTTGTGTTCAGATATCCCTGTTCCAGGATACGGCAGTGAAAGGAATCTAAGTTGTCCGGTAATGTTTTGATTAGATATTTGCGTTCTATTTCCATGCCAGAATTCTCCTTTTTCGTTTTTTGTCAGAAAAGTATTCAGGATACATGAATTACTTTCTGATATCTTGCAGAAAGCGCTTTTTAGATACGCTTCAGGTTAATAGTAACATTTATGATACAACGGTTTACAGAAAAAGTAAACGGTGATATATTTAAAATATCTATGAAAATATCTATGCAATAGCGTCTGTGGATTACAGTTTCGCAGACAGGAATTTTTTGAATGGAAAATTCCATATGATACAGTAGGAACAGTGTATTAGAAGGAAGGTGAAAGTTATGAAAAAAGTATGTGTGTTTTTAGCAGATGGATTTGAGGAGATTGAAGGTCTGGCAGTGATTGATTTGTTGAGACGTGCGAAGATATATGTAGATACCATTTCCATTACAGATGATTATATGGTTCACGGAGCACATGGAATCAATGTGCAGACGGAGGCTTTGTTTGATGAAGTGGATTTTTCGGAATTTGATATGGTTGTGCTTCCGGGAGGTATGCCGGGAACATTGAATCTGAATGATCATGCAGGGGTCAGACATGTAGTGAGAAAGTATGCGGATGAGGGAAGGTTTGTAGGAGCCATCTGTGCCGCACCGACGGTTCTTAGTAATCTTGGTATCCTGGATGGAAAGCATGTGACATGTTATCCGGGCGTGATGGATCAGATCGAGGGTGCAACGCTTATCCGTACGGCAGTTGTAATCGATGGCAATATCATTACAAGCCAGGGAGCCGGAACAGCAATCGACTTTGCATTAAAGTTGATAGAAGTACTTGAAGGTGCAGAAAAAGCAAAAGAAATAGAAGAGTCGATCGTATATTAAGTGGTTATTACGGAATTTATAAGTTATCACGACATTTATATAGGAAAAAAGCGGAAAAATACCGTATTTAGATAAAAACGGGGACTAGATATTTACAGAAGTTTGTGTTATACTTCTGTGGTGAATGTATTGTAGTATACCCGCTTTTTTTCCGCTACCCATGAGGCGGGTTAGAAACAGGAGGAAATAGTAAATGAGTTTACAGGTAGAAAAATTAGAAAAAAACATGGCGAAACTTACTATTGAAGTTCCAGCCGATGATTTAGAAAAAGCGCTTCAGAGTGCATATATGAAGCAGAAGAATAAGATCTCTATGCCGGGATTCCGTAAAGGAAAAGTTCCGAGACAGATGATCGAAAAAATGTATGGACCAGAGATCTTCTACGATGATGCTGCAAATGCACTGATTCCAAAGGCTTATTCTGAAGCTTATGATGAGTGCGAACTTGATATCGTTTCAAGACCAGAAATCAATATCGTACAGATCGAAAAAGGAAAATCTTTCATCTTCACAGCTGATGTTGCAACAAAACCAGAAGTAAAACTTGGCGAGTACAAGGGACTGGAAGTAGACAAAGTGTCTACACGTGTAACACAGAAAGAAGTAGAAGCTAAGATCCAGGAAGAAGCTGAGAAGAACGCAAGAGAAGTTGTAGTTACAGACCGTCCGGTAGCAGATGGTGATGAAGTAATTCTTGACTTCGAAGGATTTGTAGATGGAGAAGCATTCGAAGGTGGAAAAGGAGAAAACTATCCACTGACAATTGGTTCTGGATCATTCATTCCAGGATTCGAAGAGCAGTTAGTTGGTGCTGAAGCTGAGAAAGAAGTAGAAGTAAAAGTTACTTTCCCAGAAGATTACCATGCAGAAGAATTAAAAGGAAAAGAAGCGGTATTCAAATGCACAGTTCATGAGATCAAAGCAAAAGAACTTCCAGAGATCGATGATGAATTTGCAGCAGAAGTATCTGAATTCGATACATTAGATGAATACAAAGCTGACGTAAAAGCTAAGATTAAAGAGAACAAAGCTACAGAAGGTAAGAGAAAACAGGAAGACCAGGCTGTAGAGCAGGCTGTTAAGAATGCAGAATATGAGATTCCACAGCCAATGATCGAGACACAGACAACTCAGATGGTTGAAGATTTCGCACAGAGAATCCAGTCTCAGGGAATCACTCTTGAGCAGTACTTCCAGTTTACTGGACTTACAGCTGAGAAGATGATGGAAGATATGAAACCACAGGCAATTAAGAGAATTGAGACACGTCTTGTTCTCGAGGCAATTGCAAAAGCTGAGAATATCGAAATCTCTGATGAAAAATTAGATGAAGAACTCGCTAAGATGGCAGAATCTTACAACATGGAAGTTGAAAAACTCAAAGAATTCATGGGCGAGAACGAGAAAAAACAGATGAAGGAAGATCTGGCAGTTCAGGAAGCTGTTACATTCCTTGTAGAGAATGCAGTAGAGAAATAAGAACGTCAGATAACATAGTATAGTCAGGAGGCATATACATGAGTTTAGTACCTTATGTCATTGAACAGACAAGCCGTGGAGAACGTTCTTACGACATCTATTCAAGATTATTGAAAGACAGAATTATATTTCTTGGGGAAGAAGTTACAGATGCATCGGCAAGCGTGATCGTTGCACAGCTTCTGTTTCTGGAAGCGGAAGATCCGGAAAAGGATATCCATCTGTACATCAACAGCCCAGGAGGCTCTGTAACAGCCGGAATGGCAATTTATGATACCATGCAGTATATCAAATGCGATATTGAAACTATCTGTATCGGCATGGCTGCAAGTATGGGCTCATTCCTTCTTACAGGTGGAACAAAGGGCAAGAGACTTGCACTTCCAAACTCTGAGATTATGATCCATCAGCCACTTGGTGGAGCTCAGGGACAGGCAACAGAGATTCAGATCGCAGCAGATCATATCTTAAAGACCCGTCAGAAACTGAATCAGATTCTGGCAGAAAATACAGGACAGCCATTAGAGGTGATCAATGCAGATACAGAAAGAGATAATTTCATGACTGCAGAAGAAGCAAAAGCATATGGTCTGATTGACGAAGTCATCAAGAGCCGCTAAGGTCGTCCTTAGACGAGGTGAAGAGTATGGTAGGAAAGAACGATGATCAGGTAAGATGCTCGTTCTGTAACAAGACGCAGAATCAGGTTCGAAAACTGATCGCAGGACCGAATGGTGCATATATCTGTGATGAGTGTGTAGATGTCTGCGCAGAGATTATAGAAGAAGAATTTGAATACGAGAACGGAAGAGAATGGAATCCGTTCTCGGATATCAATCTTTTAAAGCCGGAAGAGATCAAAAAATTCCTGGATGAATATGTAATCGGTCAGGATGAGGCTAAAAAAGTATTGTCGGTAGCCGTATACAATCATTATAAGAGAGTTATGTCCGGAAAAGACATGGGAGTAGAGCTTGGAAAGAGTAATATTCTTATGCTTGGACCTACAGGATGTGGTAAGACACTTCTTGCGCAGACTCTTGCAAAAATTCTGGGAGTGCCATTTGCAATTGCTGATGCGACAGCATTGACAGAGGCCGGATATGTCGGAGAGGATGTTGAGAACATTCTTCTGAAGATTATCCAGGCTGCAGATGGAGATATCGAACGTGCAGAGTACGGAATCATCTATATCGATGAGATTGACAAGATTACACGTAAGTCTGAGAATCCTTCAATCACAAGAGATGTATCCGGTGAGGGTGTACAGCAGGCGCTTCTTAAGATTGTTGAGGGAACGGTTGCAAATGTACCTCCGCAGGGAGGAAGAAAGCATCCACACCAGGAGATGATACAGATCGATACCACAAATATTTTATTTATCTGTGGTGGTGCGTTTGAAGGGATTGAAAAGATCGTTGAAAAACGTATTGATCAGAAATCAATCGGATTCAATGCGGAGATCGCACAGAAGCATGAAGACGATGTAGACAGACTGCTTCAGCAGATTTTACCACAGGATCTTGTAAAATTTGGTCTGATTCCGGAACTTGTAGGACGTGTGCCGGTAACGGTAGCATTAGAGATGCTGGATAAAGATGCACTGGTGAAGATTCTTACAGAACCGAAGAATGCATTGACCAAACAGTATCAGAAGATGCTGGAGCTGGACGGCGTTCAGCTTACATTTGATGATAAAGCACTGGAAGCAATTGCAGAGACTTCCCTGAAGAGAAAAACAGGAGCCAGAGGTCTGCGTGCAATTATGGAAAGTATCATGATGGATATCATGTATAAAGCACCATCCGATGAGACATTGAAATCGTGCCGCATCACAGAGGATGTTGTAAAAGGAACCGGAGAGCCGATATGTGAACATGAAGAGGCTGCTTCGGAAAGTGCATAAAGAAATTAAGGACGGCGGGTGCGAAGAAATATTGTACCCGCTGATTTTATCGCAAGCGTTCGAAGGAAGCTGCCAGTTGTGAAAGCAGCCACAAGGAACTGCCAGTTGTCAAAAACATCTGTAAGGAGCTGCCAGTGGCAGATTCTGTAGGTGGCAGATTCTGTAGGTGGCGGGTTCTTTAGATACAGTAAGCTGATGAACAGGAGTGTAAATATATGATAGGAGAAACGTATACTTTGCCAATGGTGGCACTGCGTGGACTTACGATACTGCCAGAAGAAGTCAGACATTTTGACGTAAGCAGGGAAAAGTCACTGTTAGCCATTGAGGAAGCAGTAAAAAATGGCCAGAAGTTATTCGTCAGTGCACAGAAGGATCTGGAAATAGAAGAGCCTGGTGCTGAGGATGTCTATCTGGTGGGCTGCGTGGTTACCATACGGCAGGTTGTAAAATTACCAAAGCAAATGAGCCGCGTGCTGGTGTCCGGTGAGGCAAGAGCAAGTCTTGTAAGGCTGGATACAGAAGTTCCATATCTTCAGGCAACGGTAGTAGAATTGCCGGATGATGAAGAAGTGGAAGAAGAAAGAACAGAAGAAAACCCGATGAATCTGGAAGCAATGCTGAGAGGATTGCAGGATGTATTCAAAGAATATCTGTTAAAGAATCCAAAGCTTTCGAAAGAACTTGGAATGCAGGTAGATATGATCCATGATCTGAAGAAGCTTGTAGATGTCATTGCTGCGAATATGCCATTTTCATTTGAAGATGCGCAGGAATTACTGGAAGAGACAAATCTTATGAAGCGGTATGAACTGCTGGTTTACAAGATTGTAAATGAGATTCAGGCCCAGAAGGTAAAAGAAGAGATTCAAAGCAAAGTCAGGGAACGTGTAGATAAAAACCAGCGGGAATATATCCTGCGTGAAGAGATGAAGCTGATCCGCGAAGAACTGGGGGATGACAATACCCTGTCTGATGCGGATGAATTTCAGGCGGCTTCCGATGCATTGAAAGCTACAAAAGAAGTAAAAGAAAAACTGAACAAAGAGATCAAGAGATTCCGCAATTCTATGAATTCTCCGGCTGAGGTTGGCGTAATACGCACATATATCGAGACGATGCTGGAAATGCCGTGGGATAAGACTTGTAAAGAGCATAAAGATATTGCATTTGCCAGAAAAGTACTGGATGAAGATCATTATGGTCTTGAAAAGGTAAAAGAAAGAGTATTGGAATATCTGGCAGTACGTGCCCTGACCAGGAAAGGGGAAGCGCCGATCATCTGTCTGGTGGGACCTCCGGGAACCGGTAAGACATCGATTGCAAAATCACTTTCCAGGGCATTGAAGAAGCCGTATGTCAGAATTTCACTTGGCGGAGTCCGTGATGAGGCAGAAATCCGTGGTCATAGAAAGACCTATGTAGGGGCAATGCCTGGAAGAATTGCAAAGGGAATGAAACAGGCCGGCGTAAAGAATCCGCTGATGCTTCTGGATGAGATTGATAAAGTCAGCAATGATTACAAAGGAGATACATTTTCTGCCCTTCTGGAAGTATTAGACGGCGAGCAGAATAATAAATTTGTAGATCATTATCTGGAAGTTCCGATGGATCTTTCGGAAGTGTTGTTTATCACGACAGCCAACAGTCTGCAGACGATTCCAAGACCACTTCTGGACCGTATGGAAGTGATTGAAGTTACGAGTTATACAGAAAATGAAAAACTGCATATCGCACAGGAGCATCTGGTGCCAAAACAGATTGAAAAGCATGGATTAAAGCAGGAACAGCTTACAATCAGTAAGAATGCAATCTGGAAAATGGCAAGAAACTATACGAAGGAAGCCGGAGTCAGACAGCTGGAGAGAAAAATCGGTGACATCTGCAGAAAGGCTGCAATGGAAATTCTCGAAAAGAAGAAAAAATCTGTACATGTGACAGAACGCAATCTGGAACATTATCTTGGAAAAGAACTGTACAGCTATCAGATGGCAAACGAAGAGGATGAAGTAGGTATTGTACGTGGACTTGCATGGACAAGTGTCGGCGGTGATACACTTCAGATTGAAGTAAATGTAATGCCGGGAGAAGGAGAAATCCTTCTGACAGGACAGCTTGGAGATGTAATGAAGGAATCTGCAAGAACCGGAATCAGTTATATCCGTTCGGTAAGCAAAGAGCATGAGATTGCGGAAGATTTCTTTAAAAAACACGACATACATATCCATATTCCGGAAGGTGCAGTTCCAAAGGACGGTCCATCAGCCGGTATTACGATGGCAACAGCGATCATGTCGGCAATAACAGGAAGAAAAGTCCGTGCAGATCTGGCAATGACAGGTGAGATTACACTTCGCGGAAGAGTACTTCCAATCGGTGGTCTGAAAGAAAAGCTGCTTGCTGCAAAAAATGCGGGAATTAAGACGGTGCTTGTCCCGGTTAAGAATGAAAGAGACGTAGAAGAAATCTCTACCGAGATAACCAAAGGTCTGGAAATCAAATTTGTAACACACATGGATGAAGTGCTGAAAGAAGCACTGGTATAGTCAGATCTTCTGGCAGAGGTCAGGAGATGAATAAAAGGAGACAATATGATAATCAGAAATATTAATCTGGAAACCGTATGTGGAATTACCAGCAAACTTCCGGAAAATACATTGCCGGAGATTGCATTTGCGGGAAAATCCAATGTAGGAAAATCATCACTGATCAATGCGCTCATGAACCGCAAATCATATGCAAGAATATCGGCCACACCGGGAAAGACACAGACAATCAATTTTTATAACATCAATGAGGAATTATATCTGGTGGATCTCCCGGGATATGGATATGCGAAAGTATCCGAACAGGAGAAGATCAAATGGGGACAGCTGATCGAGCGGTACCTTCATGGCTCAAAGCAGTTGAAGGTAGTATTCCTTTTGATCGACATCCGTCATAAACCATCAGGAAATGATAAGATGATGTATGAGTGGATTGTGTCACAGGGATTCAATCCGGTGATTATCGCCACAAAGCTTGATAAGATCAAAAGAAGCCAGAAGGACAAACAGATAAAGATCGTAAAAGAAGGTCTGGGCGTGCTGCCTGGAACGAAAGTCATTCCGTTTTCGTCTGTTACGAAGCAGGGACGGGATGAAATATGGGAGTTGGTGGAGTCGGAATATTTAATTGGTGTTTAATGTACTATTTCATTGTGGCCGCCCGGTCCATGAGAAAGTTCATGGAGATGACACTATCTTCTTTTAATTTTTTAATCGTACGGTTGATAGTTTTAACTGTGATTCCACATTCTTCGTATAATTCCTGCCGGGTTTTTGAGATGATGATCTCGCCGGTCTTTTCGATGTCTGAATGAGAGGCTTGTCATGGTTTCCGTAATTGCAATGCTTGGAATCTTTCATCTGCGGGGTATCTTCAGGCAGCAAAGGGAAAAGAAATATATATTCTGCTTCCGATATTATTGATTGCACATGGAATAGGTGTATTCTGGGGAAGTAAGAATGGAACGAAGATCAATCAGAAATTACTGAAGCGAATTGTAGCCGTTGCATCGATTGTGATTGCTTGTTTTGTAAAGAAGAGAAACGAAAAATAAAAAAGGAAGAAATGGTGTAAAGGTTAAAGAAAATACCATTTCTTCCTTTTTTGGGTGAAAAAACAGGCAAGAGAGTCTGCCAGCTACAGGAAACGGCAAGGGCAATTTATAACTTAAGTCCTGGCAAGTTCTGCAGACCTCCATGTGTTTGAAGAAAATGAATATTAATTACCTGAAAAATCAACAGAAGAGAGAGGATTCTCTTTTGTATATGGATTTCCGGTCTGGTTCCTGGATGGAAGATCTGAAATATCAGAAATGCCAGAAGTATCAGAAGGTATATCATCTGCATTTTCCGTGGAATTGGTCATTTGTGTAGCTGCCTTAACTGAGGCTGTCTGCTGATTGAAATTATAATCTGCAGTATCAGCCTTTTTTAAAGCGGTACGTCTGTGAATATTATGAGCCAGATGCTTCAATTCGAATAATATAAAAGCAATAATACTGACAAATATAAATAAGAATCCCAGAGGAACTAAAATATAACTTTTACAGATAATCGTTACGATTTTGATATGTCTTTCCATACCGTTGTCAACGCCGACATAGCCTACACCGAAGAAAAGAAGAATGGCACCGATACAAAAGGTCAGTAAATTTAGTTTCAGACGCCGGATTTCTTTGTGGGTGTAATGTCTGTGATGATGGTGAGACGTTGGAAAATCCGGTGTAATGTCTGCAGATGAATGACCGGACAGTGGATCCTGACCGGTGACAGAGTCCACCGTATAACCAGGCAGGGAAATCTTATTATCTGAGATAAGAGTATCGGTAATGTCTGTTAGATTATCCGATGTATTAAAATTAGTTACGTTGCCATTTGCAAGTAGCTGCTCAAGTGACAAATCGAAGGCGTCAGCTATTTGTATTAGCATTTCAAGATCCGGAAGATTTTTGTTATTTTCCCAGTGTGAGATAGCCTGTCTGGTAACACCTAGGCGGATCGAGATCTCTCTTTGGGTCATATTATGTTCTGTACGTAATTTCCTGAAATACTCACCAAAATTCAATTTAAATTCCTCCCTAAAACATAAATCATAAAAATATTATATAACCTGACAGGAAAAACAACAAGCAAGCAGAGCTTGCTTTCGGGGAAATACGGGCAAGTTGTGCTTGCTTATTGTAAATTTTAGGCAATTAATTGCAATAAATTGGACATTTTACGTGAAATTCACTGATTTATCAGATTAAAGTGTTTTGTCTGGTAAAGTGTCAGAGTCCTTGAGTGATTTCCGGTTACGGATACGGTCTGCCAATGTCTTAAGTCCGGTGATAAAGAACGTAAGAAGTCCGCAGAAGAGGAACAGGAAGCCAATCGGAAGAAGGAAAAAGTTCTCATGCAGTATTCCATTCGCATCAACATATTCGACAGAAAATGCCTTGATCAGGATACATCCGGCGCCCATAAACATCAGAACGGCTCCGATACAGATGGCAATCAGGTTAAAACGGGCTCTTCTGGTCTCACTTCCGTCTTTGATCAGCTTTCTGGCCATAGGACTGCCGGTAATTTCATCTGCCTTATCTCCAAGAATCAGCTGGTCCAGGGAAAGATGGAATACCCGTGCAATGTTGATAAGCATCTCAATATCAGGAAGATGCTTGTTATTCTCCCAATGTGAAACAGCCTGTCTTGAAATATTAAGTTCTATAGCGACCTGCTCCTGGGTCATATTCATATCCGTCCGTGCTTTACGGAACTGTTCTCCAAAGTTCATGATCATCTCTCCATTTCTGTATCATGTAAATTCTCAAAAAAATTATAAAATCCTGCAAATCATAGAAAAAGAGCGATGCAAGTATCTCTTTACAACCTATGATTCAACGAAAAGAAACTAAATAATATCTAAAACAACTTATGAATAACAAATATTGCTTATACTTATTATACATCGGATCAAATACCGAAATCAACTGGTTTGGTAAAAATCTAAAAAGCAAGAAATACTTGCGCGAAAAAACGGCGGGGCAAGCACGTCTTTCTTGTAATAGTTGGGGGTATTTGTTACAGTTTGCTCGTGACAAAAATACATGACGCATTCGGAGATGAACGCTGATGAAAAAAAGAAAAAGACGGAATGACAGTCAGAAAAATGAAGGTCAGGAAGTACAGGGGATGAATCAGAATGCCGGACAGAAATTACAGCTCCGGTATACGGATCAGAATGGCAGACAGGAAGAACAACAGATAAAAAAGATTAAGAAGTTGAAAAGAATCGATCTGTTAGAAATCCTTCTGGCTCAAAGTAAGAGGATCGATGAATTAGAAGAAGAACTGGCAGAGACAAAACGCCAGCTGCTAAGTAAGAAGATCAGAATAAGGGAGATCGGAACACTTGCAGAAGCTTCTTTACAACTGAATCATATTTTCGAAGATGCGGATGCAGCCGCCCGGCAGTATTTACATAATATAAGAAGGCTGAACCGGATGGCAGAGAGAAAGTATCAGAAAGAGCAGATGCAGCAGATACCAAAAGAACAGACGCAGCAGATAGCAAAGGAGCAGATGCAGCAGATACCAAAAGAGCAGACGCAGCAGATATCAAAAGAAAAGATATGTAAGAAACAGGCTTTGAAAAAAGAATCCGGTTAGGAAAGAGTGAACAGACATGAAGAGAATCAAGTGGAGTTCAGAGTTATTACCAACGACAGCGTATCTGGACAACATTCTGAAACAGGAAAGATATAAAAAGCGTTACAGATCGCTGCTTGCAAGTACAGTATCTGTACTGACGGTGGTGGCTGCAATAGCAATACTGGTAGCAACACTTCTGCTTCCGGTATTAAAAATCTATGGCTCGTCCATGACTCCGACTCTGGAAGAGGGGAATATCATATTTTCAGTAAAAGGAATGGAAATGAAACGGGGAGAGATCGTTGCTTTTTACTATAATAATAAAGTACTGGTAAAACGACTGATAGCATTTCCGGGAGAGTGGATCGATATTGATGACACAGGGTATGTCAGCATCAATGGAGAACCACTGGATGAGCCATATCTGAAAGAACATGCAAAAGGAGATCTGAATATCGACCTTCCATATCAGGTACCGGAAGGAAAGTATTTTGTCATGGGAGATCACAGGTCAACTTCTATAGACAGCCGCAATACTGCGGTAGGCTGTGTTGCAGAAGAACAGTTGGTCGGACGGATTGTATTCCGTGTATGGCCGTTAAAAAAAGCAGGAAGGATCAGGTAGTTATGGTTAGGAGGAAGATAAGATGAAAGAAAACTTACTACAGGAGGCCGGAAGACTGGGGCGGTCGAATAAGAAAAAAGCCAGGTGGAAAAAAATAATGGCAGTACTTGCCTGTGGTGTAGTGTTCTGTACGACATATGCACTGATTCTTCCGGCAATCACAATGGAACAAAGTAAAAAGCCTGTCTGTACCGAAGAACAGGTAAGCAGACATGTACATACTCCGGAGTGTCAGAATGACGAGAAAGAACTGATATGTGGATATGCCGATTATGTGCTCCACACACATGATGAGAACTGCAAAGATGAAAATGGTCATGTGATATGTGGGTTAAAAGAAGTAAAAGAACACAGACATGCAGAATCCTGCTATGAAAGCAGGGCGGTACAGATGCCGGATGGGGAAAACGAACAGGAAGTAGAGACGGAAAAGGTTCTTGTATGTAAGGAGCCGGAAGAAATATATCATGAGCATAGCAGTTCCTGTTATGACGAAGACGGCAACAGGATTTGTGGTCAGATTCAGTTACTCAGGCATGAACATACAAATAAATGTATGGATGACGGAAGCGGGAGTGCCGGGAAAGAAACCGGGAGTGTGTGGCATAAAGAAGAAGTATCCGGTGAACCGGCAGGAGCGTATCCGTCAGAGAATGGAACAAAAGAGACAGACCGAAGAACGCAGGAAAATCAGACACCGGATGAAAAAGAAGGCACGGCATCAGGAACGGGAGATTCTTATGAAGGAGCGCAGGAAGCAGTACAGAATCCGGAGGAATCATCAGACACCGGGCAGGATGGACAAAAGAGAGCATCCACAGAAGATGGTGAATCTGAAGAGACTTCAGAGAAGAAGCATCGTATGACTTATGAAGGCAAAGACTATACGGTAAAGGTTGCATATTCAGATGAAGCTGGATTACCGGAGGATGTAAAACTTCAGGTAGAAGAGTTAAAACAGGACGGTGAGAAGTATAAGGAACATTACGAACAGGCAGAAGCAGCACTTCCGGAAGACCAGGGAATATTATACTGCAGATTCTTTGATGTAAGTTTTATGTCAGAGGGAAAAGAGATTGAGCCGGATGCACCGGTAGACGTACAGGTTTCTTATAAAGATGAGGAGGAAATTCCGGTAACCAAAGGTGTGACAGCCAGTGCAATTCACTTTGCAGAAGAAGGAATTGAGGTCCTGCCGGCAAAGATTAAGCAGAATGCCAAAGGAGAAGATACCTTTGACTTTACACAGGAAAGCTTTTCTGTTGTGGGTACAGCCATTACAACGATTAATGTGAATAGTGGTTCTTATGTATTTTACAAAGAAGGCTATGCGATGGGAGTTTCAGGAAGGGCACTGACCGCAATTGAAGTGACCGTGAATGAAAATGGATATGTATATCCGAAAGATGGAGGCTATTCCATTGAAAATATTAAATGGACATACCGTAATGGAGGCTGGTATAACGAAGCGAATGGAATGTATCTGCGTCTGCAGGGGGATAAGGCAATCGCATCAAGTTCTACTCAGAAGGTAGATATGAGGATCATCAACAATACAATCCGTATATCAACAAAGACAAATATGAATACACCTCTGTATATGGGATTTAATAAAAATTCAAAGACATATACCGTAAGTGGAAAATTTGCAGACGGAGATTATTTCCTTGCGGCAAAGGTTGAAACGGTATCCGACGGGGGTGTTGAACCGGGGACAATTTCAATTGATAACCAGATTAAAGAAGAAGGGGTATTAAAAGCCAAGTTAAATTCAACAGCGTTTAACGGAAGGACACTTACCTATACATGGTACCGGAGGGACAACAGTTCGGGATACTGGAAAGAAGTAACAAGAAAAAGAATTACAGGAGAGTCTTACAATATAGCAGAAGACGGATCATGGCTGAATGTAGCACTGGATGGCGGTGCGGATAAGGAGTATATGGTAAAAATAGCTTCCGTAGATGGTAAGCAGATTGGTTATGACGTGTTGTCTACAGAATATCATGTTCCGTATTATGCACAGATACAGAATGGTAACTTTGAAGAACCAGAGATTCCGACGCAGTCGGATAATAATGAACATTACCAGCCATTCCTTCCAAATGGAACTGCAGGAATGGTATGGAAGACAACCGCTTCCGATCAGAAAGTGGAATATATCAGTGTGGCATCGCAGGCTTTTAAGGATATGAGTTACAACTGGCATAACTGCAAAGAAGCAGCCAGAGGAAATCAGTATGTCGAACTGAATGCAACACAATCAGGAGCACTTTATCAGGATGTACTTACCGTACCGGGATCTACGATGTACTGGAGTCTGGCGCACCGGGGGCGTGGACCATCTAACATGAAAGATAACGCTGATATGATCGATACGATGTATGTGGTTGTGATGTCCACAAAACTGGCAGAGGCCTATGACATTACAACACAGGCGAAAGTACTGGACGTTATTAACCGTACATATGCTTATCCGGGAGCAAAAGTAGAGACGATTGAGGATAATAACAAACAGTGGTATTACCATAACGGGCAGTATGACGTTCCGGACAGTCAGTATCTGACAAGATATTTCTTCGTTGCAGGAGAGACGGCATTTGATAAGTATAGTCCGGGAAGCAGTATCCAGTATACGGTAGGTAACCACCTGGATGACATACATTTCAGTACAGAATTACCACCTCCGGCAGCAGGAAAGGTCAATCTGGAAGTAGCAAAGACGATCCGGGGGCTGGACGAGGAACAGGCGAGAAACCTGCTCAATCAGATGCAGTTCATAATTGATGGAGCAACGGTAAAAGGATCAGCATTTAGGAATTTTACCAACAATGGGGATGGATCTTATACCGCATCTTATCAGGTACAGTTATCCATCGGATCGGCATCTTCCGTTACAAAATCGGCAGGAGAGGTGATGTCAACGACAAAAGTAGAAGGATACAGGCTGAAATCAGTATCCGCATCTGTCAATGGGGGAACGAAAAAAGATAGCAATGAGGCTTCGGTTACGATTAAGGATCAGGGAAGCGGAATCATAGAATTTGAAAATACATACGAACAAGAGACGGAGACAATGAGAATTGTCAAAGTCGATGAAAGAAATCAGGCTCTTACAGGAGTAAAGTTTGCACTGGATGAAAATACACAGACAGGATGGCAGACAATCGAAAAGTCGATGCAGGTCAATTCGGAAGGAAGAATACAACTTCCGAACATGAAGCGGGATACACTTTACCGCCTGACCGAGCTGGAAACCCAGGATGGATACCAGCTTCTGCCAGATAAAGTCTACTTTAAGATAGTAAAAACAAATGGAAAAGCCAGACTGACCCCTTGCAATGAAAATGGAGAGCAGGTAAGTAACTGGCCAGATCATGTAAGAGTATTACAGTACGATCAGATGGAATTAAAAGTAATCAACGAAAAAGGTGCAGAACTTCCGGCAACCGGAGGCATGGGCACCGGAGGAATCTATATGGCAGGAATGCTGATGATTCTAAGTGCTATGGTTCTTTACGGATATTATGAAAAGAAAAAGCAGGAAGGGAGGGGAGATCATTAAACCTTCCGGGCAGATAAGCATTTTTCAGATATCCGAGAAGAAATATATTTTACCATTATAAAAAGAAAGGAAAAAAACTATGGGAAAAATCAAAAAAGCAGTCAGTCTCATACTGGCAATGATGATGACAATGGCAATGTCATTGACCGCTTTCGCGGCGGAAAAAGGAACAATCACAGTAGCAAATCCAATGGAAGGACAGGAGTATACTGCATATAAGATTTTTGATGTTGTATATAACGGCAACAAAAATGCATATGCATATTCTATTCAGAGTGATTCTGAATGGTTTGCTGATATCCAGGGCTATGGAAAAATCACATTAGATCAGGTAAACGGTGGAAATAAGTATGTGGTAAAAAAGGCGGATGATTTTTCAGCTGCTGATTTCGCCAACTATCTGAAAGGCAAAACAACTGGAAAAACAGGGGTTAAGCTTACAAAAGATGGAAATGTAGCAAAAGTGGAAGGTCTTGAGCTTGGTTACTATTTCGTATCCAGCACATCAGGAGCACTTTGCAACCTGACAACAACAGATCCGACAGCAACCATCCGTGATAAGAACGATGTACCGTTTGACAAAAAGGATAATAAAGAAACAGTGGAAATTGGGGAAGTAGTAGACTATACAATCACAGGTAAAGTTCCAGATACAACAGGATTTGAAACGTATGAATATAGAATCGAAGATACCATGACAGATGGTCTTACATTCAACTTCAATACAGTAAAAGTAATGGTTGATGGAACAGAGCTTGCAACAGACAAATATACCCTTGAAAAAGTAGGAAATGGTTTCAAACTTGGAATCAATGTTAAAGAGATTCAGGAGAAAGTCGGAGCAGAGATCAAAGTTACATATAACGCAACGGTAAATGAAAATGCGGTATCTGTAATCAGCAAGAACAAAGCTACTCTGACATACAGCAATGATCCTACCAATTCAGAAAAGAAAACAACAACTCCACCGGTAGAAGAGACTGTACACACTGCAAAAGTTGTAATCAACAAGTTTGAAAAAGACAATGAAGCAAAGAAACTTGCAGGAGCAAAATTCGTTCTGAAAAATGAGGCTGGAAAATTCTACAAATATGATGCAGATGCACAGGTAGTTTCATGGGTAGACGATCAGAATGAGGCAACAGAAGTTACTACAGATGAAAACGGCTCAGCCGAATTCAAGGGTCTGAAAGACGGGAAATACAAACTCGTGGAGACAAAAGCACCAGAAGGATACAATATGTTAACAGCACCTGTAGATGTAACAATCGAAGGTGGAAATGCAACAGTAGATAACCTTGGTGCACTTACTGCAACAGCAGACGTTGCCAACAGTACAGGAAGCACATTGCCAGAGACAGGTGGAATGGGAACAAGAGTCCTCTATGCACTTGGTGGAATCATGGTACTTGGAGCAGCTATCGTTATGGTTGTAAGAAGACGCATGAACGCTTCCAGATAATAATCTGAGAATGGAGGAAAAGCCTGAATGAGAAGGCGTTTGTCAACATTGTTTATCATACTGGTATTTCTCACAGGCTTATCCTTGATTCTATATCCCAGTATCAGTAATTATATCAATTCTCAGAATCAGTCCAGAGCCATTGCAAATTATGCAGAGGACGTGGCTGGATTAAGCAGGGAAGAATATGAACAGTTATTAGAGCAGGCAAAAAGCTATAATGTCAGACTGTCTGCCATGGGGAGTAACTGGAAACTTTCCCAAGAAGAGTTAGACCAGTACAATGAGATATTGAATATTAATAAAAATGGTATGATGGGATATATAGAAATTCCCAAAATTCAATGTTCACTGCCAATCTATCATAGCACAGACGAAGCAGTCCTTCAAAAAAATGTGGGACATCTTCCTGGAAGCTCCCTGCCCGTAGGAGGTGAAAGCACACATAGTGTACTTTCCGGGCACCGTGGACTTCCAAGTGCAAAATTATTCAGTGATCTGGATAAGGTAGAAACAGGCGATAAGTTCGTAATCCGTGTTCTGAACGAAACACTTACTTATGAAGTGGACCAGATATTAATCGTCCTTCCCAATGAAATGGATGCACTGAATATAGAGGAAGGAAAAGACTTGTGTACATTGGTTACCTGTACCCCTTACGGAGTAAATTCTCACCGTTTACTTGTGCGGGGGCACCGGGTGGAAAATGATGCAACTACAGAGAATGTAAAAGTTGTGGCTGATGCAATGCAGATAGAGCCGGTGATTGTGGCACCGGTTATGGCATTACCTGTATTACTGATTCTGGTGATATGGGTGCTGGTAAGCAGTCGTAAGAAGAAATGACAGGAGGAACCGATCCTATGAAGATAGAAAAAATAAAATATGGAATGCGAGCTTTTCTGCTGAGCATGCTTTTTGTATTGATATTGCTGCCAGACACAGCATCTGCGAGGGTACCGATAGATCTGAATCAAAAAAACTCTTTAACAATCCACTTTCCTTGTGATAATATTCCAATTCAGATTTACCGGGTAGCAGATGTAACAGAAGCAGGAGAGTACATCCGTACAGAGGCATTTTCGGATTATAATATTCTGCTTGAGCAGCCAGATCAGACCGGCTGGAGAAATCTTGCAGCAACGATCAGCGGATATGCCGAAAGAGATGGGATAAAAACATTGGAGTCCGGGGTAACGGATGAAGATGGAACGATCGTATTTGAGAATCTGAAGGCAGGGCTTTATCTGGTATCAGAAGGAAAAGGCATAAAAGATGGATATGAGTACACTTCCGAAGCATTCCTGGTGGCATTACCTGAACTGGGAGAACGGGATCAGTGGATTGCGGATGTCAATTCGACACCGAAGTATACAAAAGACCCGCTTCAACCGGAAGGAACAACCATACAGAAAAAAGTCTTAAAGATCTGGGATGATGCAGAAAGCAAAAAGCGTCCACAGAAGATAGAAGTACAGCTGTTGAAAGATGGAAAGATAACCGAAACAGTTAGTCTTGCTAAAGAAAACAACTGGAAATATCAATGGGATCATCTGGATGCGTCATCGACATGGAAGGTAGTTGAAAAAGAGGTGCCAAGCGGTTATACTGTAACTATCAATCAGGATGACAGTACGTTTACCATAACGAACAAGCTGAATGTTCCGGCAGAGACAAAACCATCAAAATTGCCTCAGACAGGGCAGATGTGGTGGCCGGTTGGAATTCTGACGGTTACAGGTATGCTGGTGTTTTTTGCGGGATGGATTAGGAGAAAGAACAGCCATGAAGAGAACTAGAAAAAAGGGAACCCTCTTAATGATATTGGGGCTGCTGCTGATTGCAGCAGCTCTTTTTCTGACCGGATATAATATCTGGGACGGAAAGAGGGCAGGAAAAAGTACAGACAGGATTCTAAAAGAGATGTCAGATACGGTAAACGGGAATCCTGTGGAAGAGGAGGAACCGGATTATGTGAAGAATCCGGGTATGGAGATGCCAATGGTCCAGATCGACGGACGGCGGTATATCGGGATATTATCCATTCCAGCCGTGCAGATGGAATTGCCAGTGATGAGTGAGTGGAGTTATCCGGGGCTTAGAATTGCACCATGCCGCTATAGTGGATCGGTATATTCCGGTCACATGGTGATTGCAGCGCATAATTACAGCACACATTTCGGATTATTAAAAAAAGTTAGCATTGGTGATGAAGTGAGGTTTACAGACGCAGAGGGACACGTATTTTCCTACCAGGTGGCGGGGATGGAGACTCTTATGCCAACAGCGGTGGAAGATATGGATGTGGAGAGCTGGCCATTAACACTTTTTACCTGCACACTGGGAGGAAAGAGCCGTTTTACCGTGCGGTGCAATCAGGTAACAGAGTAGACAGCAACAAAAAACAGGAGGAATAACATTGTTAGCATCGGTATGTGATGATAATATGGTATTTGCTACGCAGATAGAAAATGTAATTCTGAAAATGAAAGTCCCGAATCTGGAAACAGAAGTATATGCGTCAGGGGAAGAACTTTGCAAGAATCTGAATCAGAAAAGCCAGATATATTTTCTGGATATTGAGATGCCAGGGATTGACGGGATCGAGACGGCAAGGAGAATCAGGGAGCAGGATCAGAATGCACTGATCGTGTTTATGACACAGCATCATGAGTATGTGTTTTCTGTGTTTGAAGTATTGCCGTTCCGCTTCCTTAGAAAGCCATTTACTAATGGAGAAGTAGAAAAAACGGTCAGAGAGTGTCTGGAACATCTGAATCTGACGGGACAGTATTATTTCTTCAAAATGGATCGTGCACAGCACCAGACACCATATGATGAGATCCGGTATTTTGAAGGTCGTGGCAGAAAAGTATGTATGCATTGCGAAGAAAAAGACTACGAATTCTATGAAAAGATCTCGACGGTAGCAAAAGGTCTGGATGATTCACTATTCTGCAGGATTCATGTGTCGTTCGTAGTGAATATGGACAAGATCAGAGAGCTGTGTGATACAGAAGTTGTTATGGAAAATGGAGAAAGACTGCCGATCAGTAAAGCATACCGGCAGGAAGTCAGAGAGAAACATCTGAATTATATGATGATGAAAAGCGGGGGTCTGACATAATGGAAAAGATGACGATGGTAATGTGGTGGATCATGAATCTTATCATGTTCGGCATATTCATAAAAGAGATAGCATTCAGCAAGAAAGGCGGTACAATAGAAAGAACATTGTTCTTATGTCTGTGCATGGTAGCGGTGTTGTCCTCCTGGGATGAGATATTCTTTGAACTGGAGTATCCATTCAGAAGAAGCATGGCAGGATTTGCATTGGAATGTATAGAGCATCTGGGATTTTACGGACTATGTATCAGTGTGATATTCATGGAGCGCAGATATGGCGGTAAAGAAGGTGATAATCCGAAACTTCTGGTTCTGATGGGATGTTTCCCGGTTATGAGTGTTATCTGGAATATGGAATATAAGCTTTATATGGATCCGTCATGGACCAATCAGGATTATACGAAGCTTGCCATGTATATCGGAGTTGTGACATGGATTATGATGATTCTTCTGAATTATCTGCTCTGTGTACTCTATTATGGAATAAGAAAAACGCAGAAAGAACGGGCAGACCAACTGCTTTTACTTCAACAATATGAAGTGGAAAAAAGACATTATAAAGACATTGAACAGATGGAAAAGACGGTGAGAGGTGTCAGACATGATCTGAATAACCTGTTAGCGACAACGCAGGTTCTTATTGAAGAGGAAGATTATGAAGGAGTCAGGAATCTGATACAGGGAATGAAAGACAGGGTAGGTGAATCAGAAAAAAAGATACATACCGGTAATGCTGCAATTGACAGTATCCTGAATTTAAAATTTGCGAAAGCAGAAGAAGCAGGTATACCGGTAGAAGCAGATCTGTCAGTTCCGGCACACCTGGACCTGAATTATGAAGCAATGGCGACGATATTTGGAAATCTTCTGGACAATGCAATAGAAGCGCAGGAAAAGATACCACAGGAGGAGCGGAAAATCATTCTCCGGATGAAATATATGAACCAGATGCTGGTGATTCTGGCTGCGAATAAAGGAAAGAAAAATCCATCGCTTTCAACAACGAAAGAAGACACAGTGAATCACGGGTTTGGAATAGAGAATATCAGAAGAAGTGTTGAAAAAATGGGAGGGAGTATCCAGTTTTCATGGGAGAAAGACTGGTTTACCGCAAAGATCATACTTTACCAGGTGAAAGAAAAATCCAAAAATAACATCTGAGAATACCGAAAATTACAAGTTAAAAAGAATATGGGAAAATCCAGATATAATGATGCATGTAAGCAAGAGAGAAAGCTTACATGCATTATTTTTTTACTATCATATCAATAAAAACAAACATAAAGGAGAAGAAAAATATGAAGAAAATGGCAAAAGTTTGTGTAGGAGCATTGACAATTATGCTGATTGGGACGACAGCACTTTTCTTAAAGGTAAGGGCAGATCATTCAGGCGAAACCTATTATACCTGTCTTGTAAAGCCGGGAGAATATATTAAACAGGTAGCAGAAGACAGTGAATGTGTAGAGTACAAATACAATACACCTGGATTCAACGAAAAAGGGAAAAAATTAGATCTGGAATTCTATAGCTTCCGGGAGAGAGCATTAAAAACGGGTGCATATTTCTCGGTTGTATATAACAAAGATAACGGTGTGATCAGCTATAACGAAGTAAAGAAAGAAGAGATACCGGCAAAAGCGATGGAAGGACTGAAACAATATGTTGACTAAACTGGCTTTAAAAAATATCAGATATTATGTGAAAAATTATTTTGTATATCTGATGACGATAAGTTTTTCGGTATGGGCTTATTATATGTTTCATGCATTTGCGGATGGTGGATATTTGAAAACCATGGCAGAATTCAGCAAGGTATATGAATACTGCTTTGCCACAGGTTCGTGGATACTGCTTATATTTACCGCAATTTTTATATGGTTTTCAACTGATTTTTTCTTCCAGAACAGAAAGCAGGAATTCGGACTGTATATTCTAATGGGAATTAAGAAAAGAATGGTCGGACAGCTTCTGATCATAGAAACGGTTGTCATGGGAATGATGGCGGTCATAGCAGGAAGTGCGATAGCGGGTCTTACACTGGAGCCGTTGAAACTCTTTGTCGGACAATTCTACAGGACAAAAATGGACATACCGGTCGCTGAATATTTAAGCATCTGGGAAATGGGAGATATGCTGATACGTTTTTTCATGGTATTTCTGATTTTCAGTATCTTTCATTACCGGAATATCAAAAAAAGTGAGCTGACAGAATTATTTTCAGCAAAACAGTCACTGGAACAGCCGCTTAAGACCTCAAAAGTGCTTATGGCAGGTGCGGTTGTGATACTGACAGCAGGATATGTAATGATCTTCATAGTACGTGGTGCCGTCAATGCATTCTTACTTCCAATCGGATTAGGATGTGTGATGGCAGGAACTGTATTCTGCTTTATGCAGGTGACCGCACAGTACACGAATCAAAAGAGAAATTCTGAAAAGTGTGCCAGAGATATAGCGGCGAGAGTAAATGTTACAGGTATGCTGCACTGCGTAAGAAGAAATACCGGATCGTGGGCATCAATTACACTTCTGATTGCCATCTCAATGTGTTCGGATGTATTAGGACTTGCATTTTACAGGCTTCAAAGAGAAATCGAACATGAAACCGGGATGAATATGAAGGAAGTGTCGGATCTGTATATTATGATTCTGTTCATGTTCATACTCATCAGTATAGCGGTTCTGTCTTGTACGGGAAGCATGCTTTATTTCAGAGTCATGGCGGATATACAGGACAATCAGAAAAATTACTGGCTGTTGTATTGCATCGGAGCCAATAGAAAAGAAATAGGAATGGTTCAGAAAAGACAGATTATTACGATGTTCGCAGTGCCGATGGCAGCAGGACTTTTCCATACTATGATGTTCGGCATATTTTTGAAAATGAAACACTTAAATGTCGGATACCAAGAAATCCTGGCAGGTATTACGGTATACCTCGGGGTCTATCTCATCTATATGCTGATAGCCGCATGGCAGGGGAAAGGGCTGCTTCAGAATGTGTATGCGCAGCGGAGAGAGTAAACGTGAAAGATAAGAATTATTATGCGGAAAGTATTTTAGCTGCACCATGATACATTTTTGAATAAAAAGATAAACATATCAAGAAGAAACTGACTTGAAAAATAGAAGAACAGGAGAGCGAATATGACAGAAAATATTAATCATCCGGTCGTATTAGAAACGAAAAAGCTGGGAAAAACATACCACACAGGAGGAAACCATTACCAGGCACTGAAAGGAGTAGATCTGAAAGTGTATAAGGGCGAGTTCCTTGGAATTATGGGACCATCCGGTTCCGGAAAAAGTACATTACTGAACCTGATCTCTACAGTCGACAGGCCGACGGAAGGAAAGGTTCATATAGAAGGAAGCGATGTATTTGCCTTAAAGGAAAATGAACTGTCGAGGTTCCGCCGGGAGAAGCTTGGATTCATCTTTCAGGACTATAACTTACTGAATCAGATGAATGTGTATGAGAATATTACGCTTCCAATGACACTTGTAAAAATGTCAAAAAGCGAACAGAAAAAAAGAGTAGATGCGCTTGCGAAGCTCTTTGGTCTGGAAAAATTACTGGATAAAAAGCCTGTGAATCTGTCTGGAGGTGAAAAACAAAGGGTAACTGCGGCGAGAGCAATTATCATGAATCCAGTTGTGGTAATGGCAGATGAACCGACAGGGGCTTTAGATTCCAGATCCAGTCAGAAACTAATGGAAGTTTTAAAACGTATGAATGAAGAACAAGGCGTGACGATCGTGATGGTGACACATGATGATTTTGCAGCAAGCTATTGCAGCAGAATCGTACGGATCAAGGATGGACATATAGAGAAAAGCGAATAAACATGATTTTGAACAGAAAAACAAATAAAAAAGATTTGAAGATATTAAAAAGAATGGAGCGATAAAATAATGAAGAAACTGTTGAAGATAATGGCATTGACAACTGTGATCGCAGGGGCAGCGGGGGTGGTGTTCGTAGAAGGCTACTTACGATGTGAAGAAGAACTTTCCAGAAAAGAAAAGGAGCGGTGGCTGCAAAGCCAGCAGGAATAAAAAGAATAAAGGGAAAGGATGAATAAGGATGAATAAAGTACAGAATCTTCAAAGAATCATCATCCTGATACTGGCGGTGGCAGCCATTATATTTGGAATTATGCAACAGGAACATATGGTAGTTATGAAAAAAGCAGTGAACATCTGCATGGAATGTATAGGAGTAGGATAATGAAGACAGGATTCAGACATATCATACAGCTGGTATCGGCAGCATTGTGTAATGGCTATATAACCGGATTCCGGGAAAAGACAATTTTCAGAGGGAAAAGTAAGATGGCATGTGTGCCGGTACTTAACTGCTATTCCTGTCCGGGAGCGGCGGGTGCATGTCCAATCGGCTCATTACAGGCTGTTTTAGGAGACAGTAACTACCGGTTTTCCTTTTATGTATTGGGAACACTGACATTATTTGGGGTACTTCTTGGAAGAATTGTATGTGCATTTCTGTGTCCGTTTGGAATGATACAGGAGTTATTATATAAGATTCCGGTGCCAAAATTAAAATTACCGGAAAAAGTGGATAGGATATTACGTTATTTAAAATATTTGATACTGTTGGGATTTGTTATCATCGGACCTGTGTTTGTGACAAATGAATTTGGAATGAGCAGTCCATATTTTTGCAAACTAATCTGTCCCGCGGGAACACTCGAAGGAGGAATCCCGCTGGTATTATCAAATCCTGTTCTGAGAAATACCGTAGGAAATCTGTTTTTCTGGAAGATGACAGTGCTGGTGGTTGTACTCGTAGGTTCTATGATAATATACAGGCCATTTTGTAAATACATATGCCCGCTTGGAGCATTTTACGGGGTGTTTAACCGGTTTAGTTTTTTTAAGATCCGGGTGGAAAAAGAAGAGTGTATTGATTGTGGAATGTGTGAAAAAAAGTGCAGGATGAATGTAAGAATATCCCGGAATAAGGATCAGGCTGAATGTATCCGCTGCGGGGAATGCAAAGAAGTTTGTCCGGTGAATGCAATTAAAACAGAGATTGGAGGAAAAGTAATATGTACAAAGGGAAAAGAATACTTCAGAAAATAGTGCCAATGATGCTGGCAGTCACAATAACAGCCGGAGCTATAAGCGGATGTGCTGTGATGGAATCAGAGAAAAAAGAGATAGGAGGAGTCACAGTAAATGGAGATTACGATGACGAAACGAAGCCACTGTGGACAGTGAGCGGAGGAAAAGTGACGTGTGAGAATGAAATGCGTATCGTTTTTGGAAATGTAGGAACCGGGGTTATATCACCGGCAGAATGGGTAAGTAATGGTGATAATATGATCTACATGGAAAGCATCAGGGGGTATGATATAAGCCTTGTACTTTCTACAAGAGCGAAAACACCATATATAAGATTTCTGTGCGAAAAGAACAAAAAAGACATAGAAGAGATTAAAAAGGAAAATCAGGAATATCAAAAGATAGATAAAATTGTTTCATATAAAGGAAACACCTATTATATTGCTTATAATGAAACACTCAACAGGGAAGCGAATCCAGGAAGTACAGAAGAAGATGAAGTATTTTACAAGAAGATGGCAGATGTCATACCAAGGCTTAAGAAAGATATTATAATTGTTCCACCAGTAAAGATGAATCTGGAAAAAGTTGTAGATGAAAAACTTCTGGCAAAGATGAAGATCAAAGATACGAATGGAAATGTGGTAACTTCTGAGATATTTAGAAATTATGATATAACAGCAGTCAATATATGGACGACCTGGTGCGGACCATGTGTGGAAGAGATGCCGGAACTTGCAAAGCTATATAAGGATCTCCCGGCAAATGCGAACTTCATATCTGTCTGCATGGATGGAGAAGAAGAGCAGGAAAAAGCCAGAAAGATACTGGAAAAATCAAATGCAGAATTTGTAACATTACTAGGAGATGAAAGGCTGAGGGAAGGTGCGTTTGGAGATGTTATAGCATTTCCTACAACAGTCTTTATTAACAGGGAAGGAAAAATGGTGGGAGATCCATTTATGAGTCCGGGAAATAAATCAACCTATCGTGCACTGATAGAAGAAAAATTGAATATCGGGAAATGATTTTATAGATAAAACAATAAAAAAATATGCAGTACGGCAGATTTGGTGACATGTTGAACACATTATCAAGAGGGCAAGTAATTCTATCGCGGAAAAAGGCAAGGGCAAGCAATACTTGCTTGATGGCAACAGAAGGAGTTGCTATATTGAGCTTAGAACTCATAAAAGAAAGGGGAAAGATAATGAGAAGAAGAAGCCAATGGATTGCGGTGCTGCTTTCTGTTGCAATATTATGCAATGGGTGCACGATGCTCGCAGTTCAAAAAGAAGAAAAAAAGACAGAACAAAAGACGGAAGAGAGCCAGAAAAAAGAAAAATCACGGGTAGATAGAACATCTGGAAAACCGTGGATTGATTCAGATCTGGACGGTGCAGTTACGAAAAAGACAAAGGTGGATCTCAAAGATGATTTTGCAACAGCGGTTAATAAAAAGTGGTTGTTGGAAAACCGGCTTCAGGAGGGCGAAGTTTCAAATAGTACATTTGATGAAATAAGTAATACCACGGCAGAAAGAATTAAGAAACTGATTACAGGAAAGAAGTATGCCGACAACACAGATATAAAGAGTATGCGGGACTGTTATGAATTGTGGATGGACTGGAAAAGCAGGAATAAGATGGGGATGTCACCTGTTATGCCAATTGTAAAAAAGCTGAAACAGATTCAGACAATAGAAGAACTGAATCAGTTTCTGACATTGCCTGCAGAAGAACGTGGAGATCTCGGACTGGTAGGATATGATGTGGAAAGAGGATTCGGCAATTCAAAGGAAAAGATAGTGTGGATCGGACCTGTGGATCTGTCGCTTGGAGACAGCGCAGAGTATAAGCAGATGACAGAAGCGGGCAAACGTTCCAAAAAAGCCGCAGATCATTTGAGCTATAAGCTGTTGAAAAGGGCTGGATTTCGTAAGAAGGAGATAAAACAGATAGTGGAAAATGCTTTTCAGTTTGAAAAACAGCTGGCACCGTTTATTATGACATCGGTAGAGCAAAAATCAGCAGATGGTGTAAAAAATCAGAATCATCCAGTCACAAAGTCTGAACTGGAAAATCTTCAGGGAGAAGTCCCGGTGACGCAGATGATTCTTCAGGAAGGATTTGAAGAACAGGATATCCAGAACATGAACCTGACAATGCCAGAATGGCTGGAGGGATTAAAAAAATTGTATAAGGAAGAAAATGTCTCCCTGATCCGTGACTATATGCTGATCAATTATCTGAAAGAGAAAGCTCCTTATCTGGATAAAGAATGCTACACATGGCTTATAGATGAGTCAAATGAGATAAATGGAACAACCGGATATGATAAAGATAAAGATGCGGCATGTACAGCTGTCCAGGATCTGATGGCGGAGCAGGTTGCAAAAGCGTATAGTGAAGTATATGTTACAAAAGAGGACAAAGATGCACTGACAGAATTAACACATGATATCATAAACGAGTACAGAAGCATGCTGCAGGAGGAAACATTCTTAAGTAATACAACAAAGTCTTATGCAGTAGAAAAACTGGATAATATAAAAATACATATCTTATACCCGGAAACATGGCCGGACTATGCCGGGATTGAGATAAAAAGGAAGTCGGATGGTGGAACTTACTGGGATGCAGCAGAGGAAATAAGCAAATCAAAACATAAGTATATGATTGAGAGTATACATGACAAAGATGATAGTGAGGACTGGAGTGAAGGTGCACTTACAACAGATGTCAACTGCTATAATAGCATCATGGAGAATTCGATTAATATTCTGGCCGGATGGTGTCAGGGAAAAAATTATAATAAAAAAATGTCAAAAGAAGAACTCTATGCCAATGTTGGATATGCAATTGGGCATGAGATATCACATGCGTTTGATTCCAAAGGGGCGCAGTTTGACAAGAATGGAAATTTATTGAACTGGTGGCAGGAAAACGAGTTAGAAGAATTCCGGAAAAAGAATGATAAAATGGCACAATATTACAGTGCAATGTATCCATGGAAAGGCGCCAAACTGGAAGGAGAGATTCTGACAGGGGAAGCCGGTGCAGATATGGCATCAATAAAGTGTATGCTGCGGATGGCAGAAAAAATTCCTCAATTTAACTATGATAAATTTTTCCGGTCTTATGCAGCAGTCCACAGGTGTGTCACTGCACTGGAAGAACAGGAGAATGATCTGGGGGACGAACATCCAATGGGATATCTTAGAGTCAATACAGTCCTGCAGCAGTTTGATAAATTCAATGAAGTATACGACATCAAAGAAGGAGACGGTATGTATCTGGCACCGGAGGACAGAGTAATTATATGGTAAACAATGAATAAATAAGTAAAAGGACCGGGAAGCCGGTCCTTTTTATACACCCTGTTTTACTGGTGTTCAGGGATATTATGTACATAATCAGAAAGAATCTGATATAAAGTAACAGGATTTTCTTTTGTCTGCTGGTTCAGCTTTAACTGCCAGTCAGGGACTTCCAGTGCATCCAGAAGTCTGCAAAGAAGAGCACCGGAATGATAAACGATATTTGTAGAAATGATACTAGGACTTTCCCCACTGCTTTGAAGTGCAGGGACAATACTGTCAAACGGGAGGATATCGACTTTGGTATCATCTTTTTTGCTTGCAAACTGCATGATCTCATAATCGTATCCGATAAGTCTGTCAGCATTCATTTCCGCATAGGTAGCAGTACCTTCTTCCGTTTCAGCCTGTGTCTCTTCTTTCATATATTTAGCATCAGCCTGGAAGCGTTTGTCAGTAACAGCTACATATTCCCTTGCAAGTTCCGGCAATGCTGTTTTATCCTGCTTGGAATCCAAATCACCTGTCGGGATTAAAGTATCATAGATCTTTTGAAGTACCTGATACTGCTCACCGAGTAACTGAAGATTTTCACCTGCGAGGGAATCTGTATTAAAACGTCCACTGAAACTCCAGTTATTCTGCATATAATAGTGAAAAGATTCGTGTATAAGGAAGTTTATATAATGACTGGAGTTATGCTTTAATGTGACAGAAGTATCATCGTATTTTGTAAAATAAACCGGATCTCCGTACACCGGATAGGACTGATGCAGGGTATTAAAATTGCCAGCCGCTATAAACTGCCAAAGAGACGGAGCCATCGGGGAGATGCGGTAAACTTTAATAGAATAGTCTTCCGGCATCTGAATCTCATGTGCAAATATACTGTGAATATCCTCAGATGGATTGATCAGATATGCTTTTCCAAAGCGTCCGTTCAATGCAAGGATCGTTTTATGGTTAATATCATAATCCTTCCAGATTGTGCTGGAAGTATCTGTGTTCATAACGGTATTTAACTCAGATAAAATAGTCTTGTCCGTGTGATTTAGGGAATCATAGGTATCATTTCGGAAGTTGCAGAGAACCCGTACAATATAGCAGATCAATAAAATGAAAAGCAGCGTAAAAAATACTTTTAGCTTACGGTGGCGTTTTCGGGTTGTGGGTGATTTTAAAGATAAGTTGTCTTTCATAATAAATCTCCTTGTTTTTCTAAAATTTAAATTTTTAATCTGATTACAGAATAAGAGATGAAGCGTAAGAATACAAGCAAGCGTGTCTTGCGCCGGGCAAAAACAGGTGCGCAAGCAGCGCTTGCGCAAAAAAAAGCAGACGCAAGAGCGTCTTTCTTGTTATTTTGGAAAGGGTTTGTTAATGTCTATGGTGCAAACCCCAAAATATACATTGAAAATTGAAAAAAGAAAGGAGAAGGCTATATGAACATGATAAACGAGAATAAAAAGGTATATGATCCGGTTACGGAAGCAGGGATGAAACTTGGAAATGTATTATTGCTCGCAGGAGGGCTGTGCTTTTTCATAAGATTGTTGATTGTTACATTTACTACAATGGGAATGATGCAGGGATTTCTTTCATTACTAGTTGTAGGGGCGGTACTGGTAACCGCAGGAGGAGGAGTATACCTGCTGGTTGGGATGAAGAGTGCGGCTGGTATGCTTACAAGTCATGACAGCGGAAGAAAAAAAGAATATAAGATGAATATCTTGAAAAGTGTCAGGGTAATTGCAGTGATTACTGGAGTGATACTGGTAATGCTGACTTCGAATTCCGGAGTAGATCTGATGCCGGCTGCATATCTGTGTATTGCTGTTGTGGCTGGAATAACCGTCGTTATTATAAAGAAAAAACATTAGACAGAAAATAAAGGAGGAATGAGAGGGTATGAGATTGCTGACCGCAGGAATTGTACTGATGCTGATATGCATAGTCTTAATCTGGAGAGAGCCAAGAAGATTCCGGAATGCTTTGTTATTCTTTGTGGCACTCCTGCTGCTTGTACAGGGGATGATCAATGTAGTAGTGAGAAGCACCTATGCAAGATATACAACATATAACATTCTATTCTATTTTATTGTTCCGGCAGTGTCGGTCGTCATGTCAGGATTCTTAATCTATAACGGATTCGTTATGATGAAAAAGGAAGGACGCCGGCTGCAGAACATTCTCTCATTATTACTTGGAATGGGGATGGTTACTGGATTGTGTGTTATGGGTGGATTCCTATTCGTATATTCGACGAATCCACTTGTGAACTCCATACTGTGGACCGGAACTGTATTTTATGCGTATTTTTCCTATACATTTTTAGCTTTTTTAATCTATTCTAAGATCTATATGTTGCTTCCGAAGAACCGCTCCTGCGACTACATCGTAGTACATGGATGCGGACTTCTGGGAGGAGAGAGGATATCCCCGCTTTTAAAAGGACGAGTGGACAAAGCGGTAGAAATCTTCTACAAAATGCGCCAGGAGCCGGAACTTGTATTATCCGGCGGACAGGGAAGCGATGAAAAAATATCAGAAGCAAGAGCCATGTATAATTATCTGGAAAATAAAGGCTTCCCAACCGGTAAGGTAATCTTGGAAGAAAGATCCAGAACAACGTACGAGAATCTTAAAAATGTAAGAAACATGTTAGACACAGAAAGAAAAAAACACAGATATATCTTTGTCACCAATGATTATCATGTCTTCCGGACAAGTCTGTTTGCAAGAAAATTGAAAATGAAAGCAGAAGGAGTTGGTTGCAGAACGGCAGCGTATTACTGGCCAAGTGCATTCATCCGGGAATATATAGCAGTTATGGTGATATTCAGAAAGGTAAATATTCTGATGGGGATCATCTGGCTGATCTGGTCAGTCCTGTTCGTATATTTCTAGAGCATTTTTTCAGACATGTTCCAAGAACAGCAAGATAAAAATAACCAGATAAAACATATGAAAACGACCTAAAATGAGAGATGGACGGTCAGAAACCAGTGAGAAAATCACGGGTTTTTGAACCGTCCTTTTTGTATAATTTTGACAATTGACAAAGGGAAAAAGTAAAGTCGAAAAGAACTGGAAAATGTAGCGGAAGAACAACAGAAGTACAACAAACAGATGTCGGAAAATGTCAGTGCCAGGAAGCAAAATAGAAGAGAAAAAAGGAAAAGTGAAGAATGTAACCATGCATATTTGTGGCAGAAAAAAAGGGGCAAGTGAAAATTGCCAGGAAATATAAGGAAAAGTAGGAATCCATATATTCTGAATAAATATATAGAATAGAGTATTTTTGCTACAATTTTAAGATTTCAAAGCAATAAAGTGAAAATAGAGAGGTGAAATGGAGTTATATACTATAAAGTAAATGCAAAAGATTAAAAATGACTGATATATCAACTGAAAGGAAAACAAATGTGTTGAAATGAAAGACAATTATTATACATAATATCTATAGACAGAGCGGCTTATATATACATAAAACGGGGCAAGCAGAACTTGCGCAGAGGAAAAAGAGTGTATGACAGATCGGGAATTAAGAAAATTAAAAAGAGTAGAGCTTCTGGAAATTATGCTGGAGCAAAGTAAGGAAATAGAACGCTTGCAAGCAGAGCTTGCGCGGGTAAAAGAAGAATTGGGAAACAAAAAAATTGCGATAGAAACTGCAGGAACACTGGCGGAAGCAGCATTAAAACTAAGTCATATATTTGAAGCGGCAGATGAGGCGGCGAAGATATATCTGGATAATATTAAGACAGATGCTGAAAAAAGATAAATGAAAAATTCCAAAAGTAAAAAAGCCAAGAGGAAAGGATGGAACGGTAATGGCAAAAAAGACAGAATATACAGAATTACCGGGACGTGCAGAATTGGAAGAAGAACTGTCAAGAGTCCGTTACAAAGGACGCTATCATGGTGTTTTTAGAAATACAGTCGGTGTATTAATTGTAGTCGCAGCAGTTTCTATTCTGGTAGCAACATTGTGGATGCCGGTGCTGCAGATATACGGTTCATCCATGACTCCGACATTAAAAGAAGGAGAAATCGTTGTATCATTTAAAAGTTCGAAAGTAAAAAGAGGCGAAGTTATTGCATTTTATTACAATAACAAGGTGCTGGTAAAGCGTGTCATTGCATTCCCGGGAGAATGGATCGATATAGATGACAGCGGATATGTGACAGTAGATGGAAAAAAGGTAGAAGAACCATATCTGAAAGAACACGCAAAAGGCGATCTGAATATAGAACTGCCGTATCAGGTACCGGAAGACAGATATTTTGTAATGGGAGATCACAGATCAACATCGGTCGACAGCCGGAACACAGCAGTTGGCTGCGTATCAGAAGAACAGCTGGTAGGACGGATCGTGTACTGCATATGGCCGCTTGGCAATGCAGGACCGGTAAAATAATTGCAGGAGGAATGAGTTATGAGAAAGGAGTTACAGAAGAAAGCCGAAAATCTGAAACAGATCAGCCATAAGGCAGGCAGATGGAAAAAGATAGTTACAGTGCTTGCATGTGTAGTTGTATTCTGTACCACCTATGCATTGATCCTTCCGGCAATCACATTGGAATCTGGAGAAAAATTAATCTGTACAGAAGAAAGTGTAAGCGGTCATGTACATAATGCAGAGTGTAAAGATGCAGATGGAAGAATCCAGTGTGGATATGCAGATTATGTCATACATACACATGATGAAAATTGTAAGGATGCAGATGGCAATCTGATCTGTGGATTGGATGAGATAAAAGAGCATACACATACAGATGAATGCTATGAGGTGAATGCGGAAGAAGTAAGTGAAACAGACGGACGAGCAGAAGAGGAAAAAGATGAAGCAAGTGAAACAGACGGACGAACAGAAGAGGAAAAAGATAAAGCAGATGATAACAATGACGAGACAGCAGAAAAAAAGCTGATCTGTACAGAACCGGAAGTTATTGCACATATACATGATGAAAATTGTAAGGATGCAGAAGGGAATCTGATTTGTGGAAAAATACAGATATTAAAACATGAACATCAAAAAGAGTGTATAGAAAAAGAAGCAGATACGGAAGAGAAAAAAGAAAAATCACCAATAGAAGAAATTAAGAAAGACGATCAAACGTCAGAAGAAGAACAAATAGAGCAGGGAGAAAAAGAGGATAATACGGAAACCGAATCTGAAGAGTTAAAAAGAACAGAAGAGGCCAAAGAAACAGATAAGAAAACTCCGGAAATAAAAGAACCGGAAACAGAAGCACCAGAAAAAGAAGCACCGGTAAAAAATCAAGATAAACAAGAGAAGGATGAAGAAACAACAAACAATATATCAGAAAAAAACAATGATAAAGAAATAAAAGAAAGTGGACAAGAGTCAGAACAGGAAAAAGAAGTTAAAAAAGAAGATGCGAATCTAAGAAAACACAGAATGACCCATGAAGGAAAAGATTACACCGTCCATGTAACATTCGGTGAAGATGCAGAACTTCCAACAGATGTAAAACTGGAAGTAGAAGAAATCAAACAAGGAAGTGCAGAATACAAAGACTACTACAAACAGGCAGAAGAAGCACTGCCGGAAGAACAGGGATTCATGTTCTGCAGGTTCTTTGATGTAAGTTTCATATCAGACGGAAAGAAAGTAGAACCAAAAGCCAGTGTAGAAGTAGAAATTTCTTACAAGGAATCCGTACCACAGCAAAAAGGAGTAGAGACAAATGCGATCCATTTTGCAGAAGACGGAATCGAAGTATTACCGGCAGAAGTGGAACAGAATGCAGATGGAGAAGATACATTTTCTTTTACACAGGACAGCTTTTCCGTTGTCGGGACAGCAGTGTCAGCAATTAATCTTAGTGAGGGAAGTTATATTTTTTACAGAGATGGATACGCACTGGGAGTAAATAAATGGGGAATAATAGCGATGCCTGTTACCGTTGATGAAAATGGATACGTTTCGCCAAAGGATTCTAAAGTAGGAATTGATTATATTACCTGGTCTTATGATTCATATGGATATTTAAAAAATAAAAAATATGAGGAATATTTGACATTAGAATATGATCAGAGCCAGAGGCAAGGTTATGTAAACACTTCTACGCACGGACAGAGACTTCAAGCGAGAATTATCAATAATACTATCCGGATAGCATATATAGACAGCAGCACATATCCTACAGGGGAAAGAGGATATTATTTAGGATTTGATGACAAAAAGCACACTTTCACAGTAGGAAATACATTTGCATCGGGAGATTATTTGTTCGGGGCCAAAGTCGCTAATGTAGATGGTTCAAAAATAGAAACAGGCGATCTGGAAGTTAAAGATACGATCAAAGAAGAAGGAGTTCTAAAACCGGAATTTAATGGAGCCAGCAAGGGAGAAATCATAACATATACATGGTACCGGAGCGATAACGGAAGTGGAAATTGGACCAAAGTTGAACGGAAAAGAGTTACCGGGGATTCTTATAATGTAGCAGAAGATGGAAGCTGGTTAAATGTACCGTTGGATGGAGGAGCTGATAAGTACTATAAAGTAGAGATTGCCACAATGGGTGGTGCGCAGTTATCACCGTCAGTGGAATCGAAATCATATCATGTACCTTATTATGATCAGGTACAGAACGGTGATTTTGAAGAACCTGTGATACCATACGATGATAATACAACTTATAACGAACATTATCAGCCGCTTTTACCAAATGGAACTGCAGGAATGGTATGGAAGACAACAGCCTCTGATGGAGAGATAGAATTTGTCAGCGTTGCATCGGATGCATTTCAAGAATGGAGTGAAAAATGGCACAATTGTGAAAAGGCAGCTAACGGCAAGCAGTATGTTGAGTTAAATGCCACTATGCCAGGAGCGTTATATCAGGATGTTTTAACTGTACCTGGATCTACAATGTATTGGAGTCTGGCTCACAGAGGACGTGGACCGAGTTCGATGAAAATAGGTGATCCACAGTCTAAAGATACTATGTATGTTGTAATTATGTCGGCAAAGGATGCAGAAGGTATTGTGACACAGGAACAGGTGGATCGGATTATTAATAATCCAGAACGATACTCTGCAAAAGTAATTTCAATAACAGATGATAACAAAGAGTGGGTTTACCATACTGGAGAATATGAAGTCCCAGATGGACAGTATTTGACGAGATACTTTTTCGGAGCTGGTGAAACATCATTTGACCGATATGGGGGTGAAGAAAATGTACCTGCATATACAGTTGGCAATCATCTGGACGATATTCATTTCAGCACAGAACTTGCACCGCCGGCAAAAGGAAAGATCAATTTAGAAATTTACAAGACAATAGTAGGACTAGATGAGCAAGAAGCCGAGAACTTATTAAAAAAATTACAATTTAAAATTAATGAAACCCGGGTAAGCGGAGCTGATTTTAAAAATTTTAAGCAGAATGAAGATGGAAGTTATACAGCCAGCTATCAAGTACAAGAAACAATTGGATCAAATGTAAACGAGGTAACGAAATATGTTTCAGAAGATCTTTCAACGGCAGACGCAGAAGGGTACATAAGAACTAGTACAACGTATGCGATTGGTGAAAATGGTTTGAAATATAATTACGATCATACAAAAAATGTAGAAGTTACGATTGCTGATCGGGGAACAGGAATCATATCATTTGTAAATACTTATGCACCGGAAACAGCAGACATCAGTATTTCGAAAATCAATGACGAGACAACACCGCAGGCTTTATCAGGTGCAGTATTTTCACTAGATGTTCAGAATGATACAACATGGGATACGTTCAACAATACTATAGAAGTAAATGATAATGGAATAGCGAATATTAACCATTTATTATACGACAAACTCTACCGCCTGACAGAAACAAAAGCACCAGATGGATATTCCAAGCTTACAGACCACATTTACTTCAAGATACAAAAAGAAAATGGAAAAGCCAAAATCATCCCATATAATGAAAATGGAACACAACTTACCAAATGGCCGGATCAGGCAAATGTTTCATCAGCAGAACCGTTGAAATTAACAGTCATCAACAATAAAAAAGCAATGCTTCCAGAGACTGGAGGCAGCGGAACAAACAGAACATACGCAGTGGGAATCATGATGATTCTGACAAGCGGAATGATATATGGATGCCGGGAAAAGACGAGGTGGGGAAGGAGGAGACACTGATAAATGATAAAAATAAAGGTATCCGGAAAATAACACATTTTATAAGTAACATAAAAACGGACAAAAGATATGAAAGGGGAAAAGTAAATGAAGAAAGTTAAGAAATTTGTCAGTTTAGTATTAGCAGCAGTGATGGTAATGGCGATGGCGGTGACGGCGTTTGCGGATGGTATAACGCAGGGAACAACGGGGACAACTGGGACGATTACGGTGGATAATGCAAAATCAGGAGTAAATTACACTGCATATAAAATATTTGATTTAAAGTACAGTAGTAATAAAACATCTTACTCATATACAATTACTGCTGATTCTGAGTGGAAAAATGCAGTAGATGAATATGCGGGAGCTACAGGAAAAGGATTAAGTGTTAGTTCTAATGCATCTAGCAGTGGCACATATGATGTAACAATTACTGAGGGTACATTTAGAGCAGCGGATTTTGCAAAATTTTTAAAAAGTAAAGTAAGTGGAAAATCAGGTAAGACATTAACAAATAATACAGAAACAGGCAAAGCAGAAGTAACAGGATTGGAATTGGGATACTATTTTGTGGATTCAGATCAAAATAATGCCCTTTGTAATTTAACATCAACAAATCCTAATGCAACAATTCATGATAAAAATGATGTTCCATTTGATAAAGTTGATGACAAATCTACAGTAGAGATTGGCGATGCTGTTTCCTATACTATTACAGGTAAGGTTCCAAATACAACAGGATTTATGACATACGAATATACGATCACAGATAAAATGTCAGAGGGACTTACATTTAATGATGATGTAGTAGTAAAAGTTGGTGGAACAGAGTTGGCGAAAGATAAATACGATTATACAAAAAGTGTAGATAATAAAGGCTTCACACTTAAAATTCATGTGAAGGATATGCAGAATCAGGTTGGGAAAGAAATCGAAGTTACATATACAGCGACTGTAAACGAAAATGCACCAGCTAAAATTAGTAATAACGAGGCAAAACTGATATATAGTAATGATCCTACAGATTCAACAAAAACAATGACTATTACAGATAAAGAGACGGTATATTCAGCTAAAATTGTAATTGATAAATATGAAACAGGAGATGAGACGAAGAAACTTGCGAATGCAAAATTTGTCTTAGAGGATAAAAATACAAAACAATATTATTTATATAATGAAAAAACAAATAAAATTGAATGGATTGCCGATAGAGCAAAAGCAAGTGAATTTGTAACAACTATGAATGGCGAAGCGTCAATTAATGGATTAAAAAATGGAACCTACAATCTTTATGAAATTGAAGCACCGGAAGGATATAATATGTTGACAGAGCCTATAGAGGTAGTGATTAATGGTAGCGATCAAGATGTAAGTACACTTAGCAAAAAAGTTGAGGTAGCCAATAATAAAGGTTCCATGCTCCCATCTACCGGCGGCATCGGCACAACAATCTTCTACGTCCTCGGCGGAATCCTGGTTCTTGGAGCAGCAGTAGTTCTGGTAGTAAGAAGACGTACAGAAAAATAAAAGAACAATTACAGAAAATCAAGAAAAACAGTAACAAGAAGTAAATAATGAATGGATAGTAACAAGTAATAAAATCAGTAATTAAAACAACAAATACCTAACAAATAATGTAAAAGAAACACAAAATAACACTAAAAAAGGAGGGATACACCACATGAGAAAACATCTGTCAACATGCATCATCGTCCTGATATTTCTCATCGGCTTATCCCTCCTTCTATATCCAACGCTCAGCGATTACGTGAATTCCAGAAATCAGACACGTGCGATTACGGAATATGACGATAAAGTAAGCAAGCTGGAAAAGGAACAGTACGAAGAGATCCTGCAAAAAGCCAGGACATACAATGAAAAGCTGGCAAGCCATGAGACGAACTGGAAATTATCGAACGAAGAGCTGGATGAATATAACCAAATTCTGAACATCGACAATAACGGCATGATGGGATACATCGAGATTCCAAAGCTTCAATCTACACTTCCGATTTATCACGGAACAGACGAAGGAACGCTTCAAAGGAATATCGGACATCTGTCAGGCAGTTCGGTGCCGGTTGGGGGAGAGAGTACACATAGTGTACTGTCCGGGCACCGTGGACTTCCAAGTGCGAAACTTTTCAGTGATCTGGATAAGCTGACGGAAGGTGATCAGTTCGTATTGCGTGTGCTGAATGAGACACTGACTTATGAAGTAGACCAGATACTGATCGTATTGCCGGATGAGATGGATTCACTTAGAATTGAAGAAGGAAAGGATCAGTGTACACTGGTTACCTGTACTCCATATGGTGTGAATTCACACCGGCTTCTGGTACGGGGACACCGGATTGAAAATGGAGCCGCATCTGATATCAGAGTCGTGGCAGATGCGATGCAGATTGACCCGGTTATGGTTGCACCAATGCTGGCAATACCAATATTGCTAGTTATATTTCTGTGGGTTATGCTAAGGGGAAAAAGATAGAGGAGATGGCAATATGGAAAATGAGAGAAAGAACGAGTACAATAAAAAAACAAAATACAGAGTCTGCACATTTCTCATAAGCCTGATCTTCGCATGCACCATATGGAACGGGCGGGTCATGGCAAGAGATTTGATCAATCTGAACCAGAGACATACACTGACGGTCGAATATCCATGTGCAGATACCAGCTTCCAGATATATAAGGTTGCGGATGTATCCGAAACGGGAAGCTATACGTTGACAGAAACATTTGCAAAATATCCGGTCGTTTTCGAAAATATGGATCAGACGCAATGGCGTACGCTCGCATTAACATTGGAAGGTTACATAGCAAGAGATGACATACAGCCGCTTGCAGAACAATCTACAGATGCAAATGGAAAAACAACATTCCAGGATCTGGATGCAGGACTCTATATATTAATAGGAAGAAACCAGTCTGATTCCACATACAGATACGAATGCGAACCGGCAATGATCCAGCTTCCGGGATTGAATGAAAAGGAAGAATGGATTACGGAAGTCACTGCAAAACCGAAGTATACGAAGCAGCCGGTTAGTCAGGAAGAGACGCTCACACAGAAAAAAGTGATAAAGATCTGGAAGGATAATAACAGCAAAAAACGTCCAAAGGAGATCCAGGTAGAGCTTTTAAAAGATGGCAAGGTTGCAGATACGGTTATGCTAAATGTAGATAACAACTGGAAATATCAATGGGACAATCTGGACAGTTCAGCGACCTGGCAGGTAATGGAAAAAGAAGTGCCACAGGGATACCGCGTGACAGTAGACCGGGAGGCAGATACATTTACCATTACAAATGTGAAAAGCACATCGTCAAAGGATGGTAATACCGGAACAACCATCGGAACCGGAACAAACAAGACCGGAATATCGGGAAGTGGTAAGAACAGCAGGCTTCCACAGACAGGGCAGCTTTGGTGGCCGGTTGGGATCCTGGCAGCAGCCGGTATGTTCTTTTTCACAGCAGGGTGGCTTAGAAAAAAGAATAATTAAAATATAGAGAGTTAAGATACCTTGTATAAAATTTTAAAAGATTTCAAAAACAATAATTAAAACACAGAAAAATGTGTGATTATAATCAGAATCTATAAATAAAATCTATATAACTTATACAATATTACGATAGAGCTGACTTGAAAAAGTAAATTCCAGTGCAAGAGTAAATTCCATCATGTTTTAAATTTTGCTGAAATTACGAGAGATTTTTGCTTGAAATCTCTCGTTTTCTGCTATAATTAATGTAACTCATCGAAA